>NZ_JBRAGO010000066.1:0-26092 GCF_052746595.1 Leptodesmis sp. | reverse complement strand
TCTGAATGCAGGCAACCATCCGGTATCCCTGATTTCCATCCAGTTACAGCAATGGATTCCCCACATTGCTGAAACCTTTGCCCAACGTCTGCAAACTCAGCAACAAACCTTAAATTTGGTCATTGCAGCAGACTTGCCTCCGTTAGTGTCCGACACCTTTATGCTGAAGCGCATTTTGGTGGAATTGTTGAACAACGCCTGCAAGTACACCCCTGCTGGAGAAACTATCACAGTAGAAGCCTCCTATACATCTTCTCAAATTGAGATTGCCGTGAAAAACGGTGGCATCGAAATTGCCTCTGATGAGCTAACTCACATTTTTGATCCCTTCTATCGGATTCCCAACAGCAATCCCTGGAAACAAAGTGGTACTGGACTGGGACTTTTTCTTACCCAAAAACTCGTAGAGTATCTGGGCGGCACCATCCAGGTAGAAAGCCGCACCAATCAAGTCTGCTTCAAAGTCCAATTTCCCTTTTCCAGCTAAGAAGTGCTGAGTGCTATTAACTCACTCTCCCCCATCACCCCATCACCCTCCCATCCCTTGTCCTGAATAAAGATAACACCTATCCTGGATAAAGACAACACCGGAAGACAGGCATGATAATGGAACAGCCGATTCAAGTCATTGGGGGAGGGTTAGCGGGAACAGAGGCCGCGTGGCAAATTGCTCAAGCGGGAGTACCTGTCATTTTGTATGAAATGCGCCCTCAGCGATCGAGCCCGGCTCATCACAGTGAACATCTGGCTGAACTGGTGTGTAGTAACTCGTTTGGGGCACAGGCCAGCGATCGGGCTTCTGGTTTACTGCATGAAGAACTGCGGCGGTTAGGTTCCATCATTATTGCTACGGCAGATGAATTTGCCGTTCCTGCGGGAGGTGCACTGGCCGTCGATCGCGGGGTATTCAGTCAGACTTTGACTGAGCGGTTAGCGAACCATCCCCTGATTGACCTGCGCCGGGAGGAAATCCACCAGATTCCGGTAGAGGGCATTACGGTGTTAACCACTGGCCCGCTGACCAGTCCCGATCTGGCCGCAGATTTGCAGCGCTTCACAGGCATGGACTACATGAGCTTTTTTGATGCTGCCAGTCCGATCGTCGTGGGAGAGTCAATCAACTATGACATTGTGTTTCGGGCCTCTCGCTACGATCGGGGAGCCGCCGCTTACCTGAACTGTCCTCTGAACCGGGAGCAATACTTGCAGTTCTGGCAAGCTCTATGTGCAGCCGAACAGGCAGAACTAAAGGATTTTGAACGGGAAACGGCGAAATTTTTTGAAGGCTGTTTACCGATCGAAGAGATGGCCAAACGGGGAGAAGACACCATGCGTTATGGCCCCTTAAAACCTGTGGGCCTATTTGATGCCCGGTTAGGAGACTTTCGAGATCCTGACAATCGCAGCAAGCGACCTTATGCCGTGGTGCAGTTGCGGCAGGAAGATAAAGCCGGCCACCTGTGGAATATGGTCGGGTTTCAAACTAATTTGCGCTGGGGTGAACAAAAGCGCGTATTTCGAATGATCCCAGGATTAGAAAATGCCGAATTTGTCCGCATGGGAGTCATGCACCGCAACACGTTTATCAATGCCCCGGAACTGCTGCAGCCCACGCTCCAGTTCAAAACTCGTCAGACTCTCTTAGCCGCTGGACAACTGATTGGCACTGAAGGGTATACGGCTGCGACAGCAGGAGGCTGGTTAGCTGGAACTAATGCCGCCCGGTTAGCCCTGGGTCAGGTTCCTTTGATGCTGCCAAATACCACGATGATGGGAGCCTTGTTTGACTTTATTAGCTCGGCATCGCCCAAACACTTTCAACCCATGCCTGCGAATTTCGGTATCCTGCCCGATCTGCCTAAACGAATTCGGAATAAGCAGGAACGTTATGGACAGTATCGCGATCGTGCTCTGGCTGACCTGGCTACCTGGCAGCAACAGATCTATCAGGCAGATCTCCATCTATCCGCTTAGCTGCGTAGGTTGGAAACGAGTCTGCCTCATAGATTACTTTTGATCGACAAAATTCGCCCCTACAAAATGTTTTGGCTCTATAGAGGCGGTGTACTCCATTGCCGATAGCGTTGAGGATGTACACAGCCCACACTATAAGTCACTTCCTGGCTGCCAGTGGAGACGGTGCGAACACACCAATCGCGGCGACTGACCTGCCAATACATGAACGCTGTACCTGTGATCAGTAGAGCAATGCCAGTGGCGATCGCAGCCAACTTGAGTGTAGTGTTTGATAAGTCCATGCCCTAACCTGTTGGATTATTAACGAAAAATGAGAACATCAAGTCACCCTAGCGAATGAAGTCGCGGCTATCCAGAGAAAACCTGCCGATGCAAGTTACTGAAAACCTGGATTATATTGAGTCTGCGTCGGCAGACTGGGTGAGTGTAGTCGCAATTTTAACCGTCGGATACTTTTCAAACACCCTCTTAGGGGAATATACTGCCGGAATGGTGATGACTCAACGATTTAATCAATCGGAAAGATAAGTCATTGGGGTTATCTACGGAGCGGTCACGACAGGTGAAATCTGGAAGTTGCTAAAGCTGAAGCAGGAAATTGTCTCAAGCTACCTAGCCCACTATTATATTTCACCCGACCCCCATAAAATTCTCGGCATTCTGATTCACGGTCTGGAATTGCCTGTGCTGGCTGGAAATTAGCTCTGCACCTCTCCTAAAGGAGTTAGTAACCCATCCAGACTCACCAAATTTCTTTGCTGCCAGTAGGCGGCTAATCCCTCCTCGCCTTTCTCTTCCGCCCAATCTCTCAGTGCCGATCGCTGTCCCTGATAGTCCAGTAGGGGAACTCCCAGGCCACACGAGGTTTGCACGCGATCGATATCGGTAACAATGATTTGGCGTGTTCCGGCGATCGGCGAGAACACAGGATACAGTTCGGCCCATTCTCTGACGGCTGGCAATACCACTCGCCCCTGTCCATACAAGCGTAAGATGCAGGGGGGTTCCTGGAAGGCACAAAACATGAACGTGATGCGTCCATTTTCTAGCAGATGAGCAGAGGTTTCATTGCCACTGCCTGTCAGATCCAAATACGCGACCCGGTTAGCCGATAAAATGCGAAAGCTGTAGTCCCTTGGGGGAAAGGTTGACATGGCCTGTTGGACTGAGGGGAGCCGTAGCGACAAAAAATAGATGTTGAGCGGCAATAAACTCCTGAAGCTCAGGGGTAATCGAATCGAAAACTTTAGCCATAAGAACAAGAAAAATCAACCCTGCTTGGGAAATCTATAACTTCGAGATTCTTTACTCTAGCAATCTTCTGGAATTCAGTGATTACAATAGGTTGATATGGAGCAGTCGTGTGAAATTTGTGTAATCGTTGTCTACTCCAAGGTTTATTAATTTTTTATGGAATCAAGCAGTCAGTCTGGCAGTCCGTCGTCTAACCCTCAACCCGATAGGCTCGCAGATGTGGTGGGAACCATCATTGCTATCCTGACCCTTGTTTTACCAACCCTGGTTATTTCTTACTATTCCAATTCTTCCAGTGCGATACCATCAGCGACCTATTCCAGCGATCGCTACACAAACCGCTAAATTAATGGTGGTATAAGAAATGATTTAGTACACTTGAATTACCCGTACTCTTACACTACAGTATATTGCCTTCAAGAACAACATCAATGATTTTACAAGTCCCATCTGTTGCAGCAGCCCCACTTGCGCCCATTGTCACATGGGAAAGTTTGCCTGCTGATTTTGTGTTACCCGATGATCCAGTGGGCAACATTCAACAACCCCTCCTTGCCGCTGCCCTGACTACTGCCCTGGGATCTGCTGGTCGAATTCAGCACCAGATGCTGATTGGGTCTAATTTTGGCTTGGTTGCAACGATCAATAAAAAAACTGTGGTGAAGGCACCGGATTGGTTTTACGTGCCTCAGGTGCATCCAATTGCAGACGATCCCATTCGCCGTAGCTATACTCCTTACCTGGAAGGGGATCCAGCTGCTGTGGTCATGGAGTTTCTTTCCCAGGAAGAGGGTGGTGAATTGTCTGTGCGATCGACCCCCCCCTATGGCAAGCTCTACTTCTACGAACAGATCCTGCAAGTGCCCACCTACGTCACCTATGATCCCTATGAACCGAGTTTAGAAGTTCGGTGTTTGCAAAATCAACGCTACACTCTCCAGGCGGCTGATGCCGAAGGACGAGTTTGGATTCTAGAGCTAGAGTTGTGGCTGGGCATCTGGGCAAGAACGTCAGCGAGCAGAAGTTTTATCGACGAAGTTACGCGAACTGGGTGTCGATCCGGTGCAACTGGTTTAACCTGCTATGCCTGAACTCCCTGTCCAATGGCAGCTTCAATCTATCGATCAACCACCAGAGGCATTTATTCAAACTCTGCGCTCGTGTATTGCCTGCAACTCTGGAAAGTATCTGGCCCAACTCCTCTGGCAGCGAGGCATGCGGCAACCGGAACAGTTACAGGGCTATCTTCATGCCGAGGATTATCAGCCCACTAGCCCGTTCGCCTTTGGTCAGGAGATGGAGTTGGCCGTAGAGCGGTTGCAGCGGGCTAGAGATAATGCTGAAATTGTGGCCATCTGGGGGGACTTTGATGCGGATGGGGTCACGGCAACGGCCGTCCTGTGGGATGGCTTAGGGCAATTTTTTACTCAGCAGAAAACCTTGTTTTATTACATTCCTAATCGGCTAACGGAATCCCATGGACTGTCTCAGGCTGGAATTGATGTATTGCATTCTAAGGGTTGCCAGTTAATGGTCACCTGCGATACAGGCAGCACCAATTTGACTGAAATTGAATATGCTCAGGGCCTGGGAATTGATGTGATTGTCACCGATCATCACACATTGCCCTTATCCCGTCCGCCTGTCACGGCCATTTTGAATCCTCGTTCCTTAGCTGCCGACCACCCGTTAGCCACTTTATCTGGGGTCGCTGTGGCGTACAAACTGGTAGAAGCCTTATACAGCATCTTACCCCATGTTCCTCAGAAGCCTTTGCAGGAATTGCTGGATCTGGTGGCGATCGGCCTGATCGCAGACCTCGTAGAACTCAAAGGGGATTGTCGCTATCTGGCGCAAATCGGCATTCAACAATTGCAGAAGCAAGCCAATCCAGCTACAGCCACTCGCCCCGGTGTTGCTAAATTGCTGGAATTTTGCAAACGGAGTGGCGATCGGCCCACCGATATCTCCTTCGGCATCGGGCCACGCATTAACGCCGTTAGCCGGATTCAGGGGGACGCTCATTTCTGTGTCGAACTGTTGACCAGTCAGGATAAGCACCGGTGTAGCCATCTGGCTGAAGCCACCGAACTTGCTAATACTCGCCGCAAGGCTCTGCAAAAGGAAGTCGTACAACAAGTGATCAATCGCCTTGCCCAGGTGGATCTATCTACAACCAGCGTCATTGTTCTGGCCGATGAGCAGTGGCAACCGGGCGTGCTGGGCTTGGTCGCCGGACAGATTGCTCAGGAGTACGGTAGACCGACGATTTTGTTGAGTCTGGAGAGGTGGAGAAGTGGGGAGTGGGGAGTGGGGAGTGGGAATTGGGGGGGAAGTAGGGAAGATCAGGGAGATGGGGAAGATGAGGGAGAAATTCAGAAGTTTACTTTTTCCTCCACTCCTCCACCTCTCCTCGCCCGGGGTTCGGCTCGATCGCTTAACAACATCGACCTCTACCAACTGATCCAGGGACAGGAACATTTGCTGCATCGGTTTGGAGGGCACCCCTATGCGGCAGGATTAAGTTTGCCGGTGGAAAATTTGCCCTTGTTTACGGAGGCTATCAATCAGCGCCTGCGGCAACTGTCTGACTCGACTGGAGTTGGCCCTTCCTTGATAATCGACCTGGTGGTGACAGTAAAGGAGTTAGGCAAGGAATTATTTCAGGAACTGAAGTGGCTAGAACCCTGTGGGATGGGAAATCCGACTCCCAGGTTATTGATTCGGGATTGCTGGTTTGAAAAGGTATGGAATCAGAAAATCCGCGATTGCACCGGGCGTAAGGTGGAATACATCAAAACTGAGTTTGAACTATGGGATAGCTCAGTCACGAAAGGCTTTCCGGGAGTTTGGTGGGGCCACTATCGGGAAGATATTCCGGCAGGGCGGTGTGATGCCGTCGTGGAACTGGATTTTAATACCTATGCTAATGAGTCCAAAGGTATCAAGCCCCATTATGAGGTGCGATTAATTGCCGTTCGTCCTGCGGAAACAGATGGTTTAGCGCCTGCGATCGCTCCTCACTCGATGCTGCTCGATTGGCGCAGAACGGCTCTGGCCAATGCTCCTACGGGCTTAAATCCGCTAATCATGACTCAGTGTCCCCATAGCTGGACAGAACTGCAACTCTGGTTTCGCCGTGCTGAACAGTCCCAACGTCCCCTGGCGATCGCCTATCCTGCCCCAACTCTGACTCCTCCAATGGACATCTGGCGACGACTTGTGGGAATCGCTAAATACCTCAGCCGCACGGCACAGACGGCCACTCGCCAGCAATTATTAGACAAACTGGAAATTGGCGATCGTGCCTTGCAGCTTGGTTTTCAGACCTTAACGCAGCTTGGCTTTACTGTTACCCATCCAGAGACTGGCTTCCAAATCACCTGGCAGCCCGCCGAATTAACCAGCGATCAGAACCTGGCCGAGGCCGTAGAGCAATTTCTACTGGCCGTGAAAGAAGACCAGTTTCGTCGCCAGTATTTCTATCAAACCCCTGTGGAAACTTTGAGAGAGATGGTAGAAGCAAAAGTGGTAATTTGCTAGAGATTGAATTAACTATCTCAAAACATGATCTATAACTTCTTAGCAGAATTCAATTGAACAATTTTCTGCCAGTCGATTTGTCCTTCTGTGTCACAAAAACTTTGCATAAACTCAAGGGTGAATCTATTAATTACCTTCCCATACTCCTCTTCAAATTGTTCGTTATTTTCCTTAGCTGTATAACCGATAGGCTCAATAATTTCTGTATATAGCCCTTCATTATCCGATATGAATTCCCAAAATCGTTGACCACATAGCTTCAAATAATCGCCTTTATCTGGCTGATCATCTTTCCCGTAACAGCATCCATTTACAGCAACTACATTAGTAGAAAACGTATTAGTTCTTAAAATTTTCTTTGCTCTATTAAAGTTATCAATCATTCTTCTAATTTGAGAGCTATTTCCCCAGTTGGGGCCAGATTTTATAGAAACAATATATCTAACAAGATCCTTTTCAAATTCCAAGTCTATCCCTTCCGAAGAAGATTTTCTACCATTAAATGTTCTAGAAATGTTCTAGCACAAACGAATATAGCCAGTCCTTCTAGAAAAGCTCCAAACAGCCCTTCTTCTGAAGAAGACAAATGAGCATCTAACAATCCTTTAACAAGATCGTAGGCAGTAATAATATTTTTTGCTTTAAATAGGTATGGATTCTTTCTCTTAAGAACCGTTTGTAGCTTTAAAGTTCTTAAACCAGTAATTCGGTTTTCATGAAAACGATGAATATTTTCCTCAACATATCTAGCTATTTCCTGCTGCTCTATGTGTGGCATATTCTGAGGCCTCCTCAAAAAGTTTATGCTGCACTGGCTTCAGGCTAGATAGAGCTAATTCATAATATTCTGGAGATATTTCAATTCCAACAGAATTTCTATACAACTCTTGGGCAATCTCACACGTAGTTCCAGAACCTAAAAACGGATCGAGAACCCAATCGCCTTCTTCTGTAAAGAGTTTGATAAACCATGCTGGTAGGGATTTTGGAAAGGTTGCGCTATGCTTCTTGTTGCCACATTCAGTCGATAAATGAATTACATTAGTTGGATAAACGGTATCTTTATTTAACCAGTTAGAAACGTTTTTGCCAAATCCACTACCCACTTTCGATTCATCCCTGATCTTATCTGTCTCACTTAAGTTCTTTAAGCGTGTTTCAGCCCAGTTTCCCATAGGGACTTTAACTGCTTCCTGATACATCTTGAACTTCTTATTCTTGTTAAATTGTAAACATCTCTCCCAAGCATCCCTGAACCGATTTGGCCACTTTCCAGGATAACAGTTTTTTTTATGCCAGATAAACTCTTCCGTCCATAGCCATCCCTGCTTTCGCATTTCTAGAATCAGTTCTAGAACATAAGTATGTCTTTCTCCATTGACTACTTTTTCTTTAATGTTTAATATGAATGTCCCGCTGGGTTTTAGTACTCTTAAAAATTCTTGTGTTCTAGGTAAGAACCATTGAACATAATCATCAGGATTTATACCTCCATAAGTCTTAGCGCGACTATCTGCATAGGGAGGCGAAGTGATAATTAAGTCAAAGATGCCGTCTGGAAACTTGGCCAGTATATCTAAGCAATCCCCTAGCAAAATGTCTGTTTCGATTTGAGCAGAGCTATAGGTATTCGTTTCGGCTGTACAGAGAGTATTCTTTGCCATTAGTACACTTGTTCATATAAGCGACTAAAGTCTAATTTTAGAGTAGATTCTCAAAATTAGTGTACTAGACCTGATTTTTTGTTACTCATAGTGCAGTCTAGCTTGCTGAATACTTTGCTACACTCAAACTCAGTGTTTATCCATCTAATCTACATTCCCAAGCCCTCCCCTCTCTCCATTTATGACCCAACGCATCATCGACCTCCTCCGCACCGGCCAACCCAACGAAACCGTCACTGTCAAAGGCTGGGTTCGTACCAAGCGAGAGCAAAAAGAATTCACTTTCATCGAAGTCAACGATGGCTCCTCAATGGCTGGACTACAGGTGGTGGTGAATCAGGAGGTGCCGGGATATGCGGAAACCATCAAACGGATCAGTACGGGAGCCTCGGTGGAAGTTACAGGTACATTGGTCGAATCTCCTGCCAAGGGACAGCGCATTGAATTGAAGGCAGACTCCATCACTGTGTATGGAGAAGCTGACCCAGAGACTTACCCGCTGCAGAAAAAGCGTCATTCGTTTGAGTTTTTGCGGGAAATTGCCCATTTGCGATCGCGCACCAATACTCTCGGTGCTGTGTTCCGGGTTCGCAATGCGGCTTCTGCAGCGATTCATCAATTCTTTCAGGAACGGGGCTTCCTCTGGATTCATACGCCGATCATCAGTGCCAGCGACTGTGAAGGGGCGGGAGAAATGTTTACCGTTACCGGATTCGATCTGAATAAAGTGCCTTTAACTGCTGACAAACAGGTGGATTACAGCAAAGATTTCTTCGGCAGACAGGCTTATCTCACAGTGAGCGGGCAACTGGAAGCAGAAATCATGGCGATGGCCTTTAGCAATGTCTACACCTTTGGGCCAACCTTCCGGGCGGAAAACTCTAATACGTCTCGCCACCTGGCGGAGTTCTGGATGGTAGAACCGGAAATGGCTTTCTGCGACCTGGAAGGGGACATGAATCTGGCAGAGGAATTCCTCAAGTCTGTGTTTCAGCACGTTATGAACACCTGCCCGGAAGATATGGAGTTTTTCAACCAGCGAATTGACAATTCGGTACTGACGACGGCAGATAACATTATCAATAACGAGTTTGCGCGAGTCACCTATACAGAAGCGATCGCCCTGCTGGAAAAATCCAGCAAGACCTTTGAATATCCCGTTGAGTGGGGACTGGATATGCAATCGGAACATGAGCGCTATCTGGCCGAAGAGTATTTCAAGAAGCCGACGATCGTCACGGATTATCCGGCTCACATCAAAGCCTTTTATATGCGGTTGAACGACGATGGCAAGACCGTGCGGGCTATGGATATTCTCGCTCCCAAAATTGGAGAAATCATTGGCGGTTCCCAGCGGGAAGAACGACTGGATGTTCTGGAACAACGGATTCAAGATGTTGGATTAGATCCGGCACCCTACTGGTGGTATCTGGATTTGCGTCGCTATGGTACTGTGCCCCACGCAGGCTTCGGGCTTGGCTTTGAACGACTAGTGCAATTCATGACTGGCATGGGCAATATCCGGGATGTCATCCCCTTCCCTCGCGCTCCCCAGGAAGTGGAGTTTTAGGAGTTAAAGAATTCAGCATTTTTCTCAGGCTGCTACCTTCTGAGACGTATAACTTTACATAGCCGAACTTCCTCAACCGAATGGCGATCGCTCAACTCTAGCGGGTGATGTTGTGGATAAAGTTGCCCTATTGCAAGCTACTAGTCTGTTTGCAGGAATCAGCGCTAAGGACTTAGAGGAGTTAGCGCAAACATTAATCAAAACATTAATCATCAGAAAATTCAAAGCAAGACAGTTGATCTTTCTTTAAGAGCAACAAATGCAATGCATTGTTGTATGAGCGGGCTGCCCAAAAATGTGGATAAGGAAGTGGAAAAGCAACTGACCTGGCAAGACCACCTTGCAGACCGGGTAGCTGAGCTGAATGGCAGTTGGGTATTCATCATTGGCCTAATTGGTTTGACTCTCATCTGGATGCTGCTTAATAACGAATCTCTGTTAACTCCGCCCTTTGATCCCTTATCCATTTGTATTTTTCAATCTCACCCTGGCCATTCTGGTGGCTTTGCAAGGGCCGTTGATTATGATGAGCCAGAATCGGCAAGCTTTGAAAGACCGCACCCGATCGGAAACGGACTATCGGATCAACCTCAAAAATGAGGTGAATATTGAAATGCTGCTGCAAGAAGTGAAACGAGTTGGAACTCGCCTCAGTCAGCGGTTAGACGGAATTGAAAAAAATTTGAGAGCATCTGAAGGAGAGAAATTTTTGGAGGCTGATCGGCGATCGCAACCCCCTCCATCCCCATCTACCCACCCGAACCATCACGAGGATTAGCTCAAGTTATTTCAAGCAATCTGAGGCAAGGTGGGATGGGCTACCAGCCCTTCATCGTAACTCACACTGTCGGCTGCATTTCTCTACTTACCCATACCGAGTTGCTGGGCTTTCTGGTAAACTTTGCCTTCCGTTAACAGGGATGGGGCAATGACCACTTCCACCTGTTGCATCTCTTTGATATTCTTTGCGCCCAAAGTTCCCATGCTGGTTTTCAGCGCCCCTAATAAGTTATGGGTGCCATCATCCAATTGGGCAGGGCCACGCAGAATTTGTTCCAGGGTACCTGTGGTGCCCACTCGAATGCGGGTGCCACGGGGTAGGACGGGACTGGGGGTCGCCATCCCCCAGTGATAACCACGACCAGGAGCTTCCTGCGCTCTGGCAAAGGGGGAACCAATCATCACCCCATCGGCTCCGCAGGCAATACATTTACAAATATCGCCTCCTGTGACCAGCCCCCCATCGGCAATCACCGGAACATAATTTCCGGTTTCGCGATGATATTCATCCCGGGCAGCGGCACAATCGGCGATCGCAGTGGCTTGCGAGACACCGACTCCCAGGACTCCCCGTGAGGTGCAGGCGGCTCCTGGGCCAATCCCCACCATCACGGCAGCGGCTCCCGCTTTCATCAAATTCAATGCCACCTCATAGGTCACACAATTTCCTAAAGCAACTGGAATTGGCATTTCCTGACAGAAGGTGGCCAGATCTAAGGGCGTAACCGATTCCGGGGACAGGTGAGCCGTGGACACGACTGTGGCTTGCACAAAAAAGAGATCGGCCCCGGCATCGGCAACTGTTTCTCCATATTTCGTGGCGGCAAGGGGAGTTGCACTCACTGCAGCAATTCCGCCCTGTTCTTTAATTTCTTGCACCCGTCGCCGAATTAATTCCGGTTTAATTGGTTCAGCATACAGTTCCTGCATCAGGGTGACAAACTCGTCTTTGCCCACCGCAGCAATGCGATCGAGAATAGGATTAGGATCAGCATAGCGAGTTTGAATACCCTCCAGGTTCAACACTCCTAAAGCGCCTAATTGGGACAACCGGACGGCCATACCCACATCCACCACTCCATCCATGGCACTGGCGATGATGGGAATTTCCCGCTCAATACCGCCAATGCTCCAACGGGTATCTGCTAGGACTGGATCAAGCGTCCGTGCTCCTGGAACTAATGCAATTTCATCGATTCCGTATGCTCTACGAGCAACTTTGCCTCTACCAATTTGAATATTCACAGTCCTGCTTCCTGGTCATTCCCAAACTATTTAAGCTAGGGTATCAAATTTCTGGGGATGCCGGGTATGCGGAAGGATCTAGAGATTTAAATGCTGTAGAAGTGAATACATATACAAAAAGGGCAGCAATAGACCAGGAACGACCTGTTGCTACCCAATTTCAAGTTTTAAAAGTGATTGAGGAAAGAAAATACTAGTCTTCGCTATTAGAGCTTTCTAATCAGCAGACTATTTCAGAAATTACTCGGCTGCTTGGGACGCAGGAGCTTTCTTCTTAGTAGGAGGTGCAACCTCAACGACTTCGTTGGTAGCAAAGTTGTTGGTATTTACACCTGCATAGTTCACCCGATCGAATCGGACAATAACAGGGTATTTAATGCCACTAGTGTCAACTGAGGCAACGGTGCCGACATCTTGAAACCAGTAGGACTCCTTACGGAGGATACGGACTTTAGAACCACGCTGAACCATGAGTGTTTTCCCTTGTTTATGTTTAACTCACACAGCTAATGCTCAACACTTTACTATGGACTGGAAACAGACAAAAACGGTAAACCTCTGGTTGCAACAATCTGAAATATTTGGGGAGGGAAAAGGGAGTGGGGAAAGGGAGATGGAGAGGGTGGGGAAGATGGGGGAGGTAAGGAGGGGATAGGGAGTATAGAGTAAAGGGGAATAGGAGTGAGAGAAGGCTTTATCTCCTCCATCTCCTTTACCTCCTCTATCTCCTCCATTCTTTTTGCCAACTCTTCGCTCTTAACTTTCAACTCTTAACTCTCCTTTCCGTAACTCCGGCCTCGCCACTGTTTAGGAGTTTGGGCAGAGGATAGGAAAATTCGCAGGACAGCTAGTGGATCAGCCAGGGGAGAGAGCCAGAAGAGCCAGCGAGTTTTAGCTTGGGTCAGGTCGTAGGAAGGGGCGATCGCGGCATTTAATCCAAACCGAACCAACACTAGCAGTAAATTGAGGCTGAAGGTGGCCATGATCGGAATGCTTGTCTTACCAGCCAGAATTGCCCCCAGAAACAGCATGGTTAGAGGTAAAGGTAATCCCTGAACCAGCAGCAAAAACAGCCAATCCCCCCAAACCTGAGCACGGGAGGCAGCATCTTTGAGATCCAGCGATCGTCCCCATTCCCGCCAGGTTTCTGCCATGCCTTCATACATTCGCACCTTCAGCACCTTGGCTCCATCTAAAAAGCCGACCCTGGCTCCCTGCGCGGCGATCGTCCGGGCCAGGGTGACATCATCGCAGAAAGAGCGACGGGCACTACTGTAGCCTCTCATTTGGACTAACACAGAACGACGGCAGAAGAAACACTGACCATTAGCCATCACTCGATCAGCAGGATTATGCGTTTCTCCAGCCGGACCAAACCGATAAACCAGGGTCATCAACAGTGCGGGCTGCAGCCACAGTTCTCCGGGTTCTTTAAGAATGAATTGAGGTGACAGAGAAATCAGGTCATAGCCTTCCGTCAGAGCCGTATGCAGCAAACTCGCCACTAAGCCCGCCTGGGGTTGCGTGTCGGCATCAATACCTAAAATCCACTCGCTGCCTATGGAACTGGCGAGAAACCCATTATGTAACGCCCAGGGGCGACCCACCCAGTCATCTGGCAATGGATCGTCATGCATCAGCCGAAAGCGCGGATCTTGCTGTTGAGCAGCTTTTATCCGATCGATTGTACCATCCGTGGAGTAACTATCCACCACAAGGATTTCCCGTACTTCATAGCTTTGCTGACTTAACCCGGTCAGGCAAGGCGAAATTCGGGCCGCTTCATTCAATGTGGGCACAACGACACTCACCTTACCCAGAAACTCTGGTTCAGGAGCCAACGGCTGCAAGGGAGGATGGCGAGTTGGGCCGCGTAGCAGCCGGGACAGGAGAATTGCCACGGCTGGCAGTTGTACTAGCAGAAGCAGCAAGCCGCCTGCCTCTGGTAGGAAACTGGCTGGTGCATTGGCGATCGCAGGAGCCAGTGTTTTATTAATCAAAAAAACGTGGATGGTCAACCGTTTGCCCTTAACCCTTGACTTGAATAGGCACTGAAATAGCTGGGATCTCAGACGACAATCCCAGAGGCTGATCTTCACTGGCAAATTCAGGTTCGGTTCCAGTCGGTTGAGAGTGCTGAGATGGAGCATCAGAGCTGGCTAATAACCATAACAGGATTGCCGGAACAACCCCCAACAGAACGCTAATGGAGGTGGGAACCCAGAAGCGAGCATCCAATTGGGTAACGGTAATGATCGCTCCGAAGGCAAAATTGACCAGATAGATCGCTAGAGGAACTGTTAATTGCGATCGCCGCAACGGTTGGGCCGATGACTTCCAGAACAGGGTGGCTACAGACATAAACAGTGCTCCAGTACCGAGCCATCCCGTCACATTCCGGTAAGGCATCCCAAAAAATTCTCCCACATCCTGAAAGGTCCAGAAGGGGTAAGGGGCCTGACTCATGGCTGGATCCAGCACAAAATCCCAGGAGGTGAGCAATACCGCACCGAGGGCGATCGCGCCCAGTTTCGTCACCCAGCCAGGTAGCCCTTTCGTTTCCAGACCCGCTCGCGCCAGGACATAAGCCGAAAATCCCAGATAAAACCAGGAAAGGGGGATGGTAAAGGGCACCAGTCCAGCAATCTTATAACCTAATCCATTCAGGTAGGCATAGTGCCCAAATGGAAAGCCGGTACTGGTTCCCAACAACTCACTGCTAAGGGAAAGGACCAACGCAGGCAGCATGAACGCTAACCAGTTCCGTACTCCCAGGTTGCGATAGGCATACAGGGCAACGGTAATCGCTCCCAATAGAATATAAACAACGCCGCCTCCAGCCATTGACCAGCCAAATAACCTTTGGCCAAAAGCCGGCAGGGCGGCAATAAATCTGGGATTAGGCAGCACCAGGATTAACCCTGCCAACCCAAACACCAGAGACAAAATATGACCACTTAGACAGATACGCTCAACAGCAACCAGTCGCTTCATAGAAACTCCTCTACGAGTAGGGCACCAGAAATGCCTGGTTACAGTTTACAAATGTTTAATAACAAAGATTAAGCAAAATTGAGAAAAATTCTGTAGAGACATTCCGTCGAAATGTCTCTACAGGCCAAAGTGTTGCTTCAGCCCAAAGAAGCAAATTGGGGGGCTTCTCCCTGTTCTCCCATAGCGGCCAGCAATCCCTGGAACAGACGTAGCCCATCCGTTCCACCCAGAACCGGATCGGAGGCCCGTTCTGGGTGCGGCATCATGCCCAAAACATTTCCCTCCAGGTTACAAATTCCGGCAATGTTGCGGAGTGAGCCATTGGGATTACTGCCCGGTTCCGGTTTTCCATCTGCCGTGCAATAGCGGAACAGAATTTGCCGATGATCTTCCAAGGCCGCCAGGGTATCCGGATCTGCATAATAATTGCCTTCTCCATGCGCGATCGGAATCGTAATCACTTCTCCTGGCTCATAGTGCTGCGTCCAGGGCAGATCAGATCGCTCCACTCGTAAGGCAACCCGATCGCAAATGAAATGCAGATCCCGATTTTTCACCAAGGCACCTGGCAGCAACCCCGCCTCAGTCAGCACCTGAAAGCCATTGCAAATTCCCAGCACATATTTTCCCTGGTTAGCATGTTCGACTACCGCTTTCATAGCGGGTGAAAAACGAGCGATCGCTCCACAACGCAAATAATCACCGTAACTAAAGCCTCCCGGTATGACCACCACATCCACATCGGATAGATCACTGTCCTCATGCCAGATCATGCGTGTGGGCTGGTGCAGCAGATCGCGGGTCACATACACCACGTCGCGATCGCAGTTCGACCCCGGAAACACAATCACTCCAAACCGAACTCCTGTTGCCACAACTTTCCCCCTTAACAAAGCTCTATGCAAAAAATAGGATGCAAAACCCGCTTTCTCCTATAGAATGATGCGCGATCGAGAAACTCCAACTTCTAAGGTGTCCCTGGGGCACCTTTTTTGTGCAAAATTAGCCAGTTTCCTTCTGGATCATAGGCGTAAATCTCGCGCCCATGGGATGCGGTGAGGATTTTTCCTGGAGGAGGATAGCCGAGGTCAGTCAGGTGAGCGATCGCCGCCTCCAGGTTCTCCACTTCTAAACACAACGCCATTCCTATGGGGAAATTCTGAATTTTGAATTTTGAATTTTGAATTTCGGATCGCTCCTCTTTCTCCTTCGGCTGAAAGATGCCCAATCTCACTCCTGGCAACTCAAATTCTGCATATTGATTCGGCATCCATACAGCAGGCGGCTGTCCCAACAGGTTGCAGTAGAACTCAACCAGCCCATCAAACTGTTGAGCCGCTAAAGTAACCAGCGCACCAGCACAATTCAAAGCCATGATCGAGTTCTCCTTGTATCAATCATCTATTACCAATGACTAATGACCAATGACTGCTACCTTTTCAACCCATTCCAGCCATCCACTTATTGCCATTTGCTGACATAGCTTGAGAAAAGCCATGCCATGTCTGAATAGCTGCGGTATTCTGGTCTAAGTCGAGCCGCATTCCCGTGAAAACCATGAAACTGGCAGCAAGAGTTGGTCAACTTTCCCCTTCATTGACCCTGACGATCGACGCAAAAGCCAAGGCAATGAAGGCCGAAGGGCAGGATGTTTGTAATTTTAGTGTAGGTGAACCGGATTTTCCAACGCCCGACCATATCTGTAAAGCCACCGAAGCTGCGCTGGAAGCAGGTAAAACCAAGTACGGCCCAGTCGCTGGAGAACCAAAACTGCGGCAGGCGATCGCCCAAAAGTTGCAGAAGGATAATAATCTCTGCTACGCGGCTGAAAACATCATTGTCACGAATGGTGGTAAGCACTCGCTGTATAATCTGATGATGGCGCTCATCAATCCGGGCGATGAGGTCATCATTCCGGCTCCCTATTGGGTCAGCTATCCCGAAATGGTGAAGCTGGCGGCCGGGATTCCGGTAATCGTGCAGACGGATGATGTCAACCAGTTCAAAATCACGCCAGAGCAACTACAGCAGGCAATTACTCCCAAAACTCGTCTGTTTGTGCTGAATTCTCCATCGAATCCTACGGGGGTGGTGTATACCCCGGACGAAATTCGGGCGCTGGCGCAGGTGGTCGTAGACAACGATATTTACGTTGTATCTGACGAAATTTACGAAAAGCTGCTGTACGACGGAGCCACCCATCTCAGTATTGGAGCCGTCAGTCCGGAGGCATTCGATCGCACCATTGTCAGTAGTGGTTTTGCCAAAGCGTATTCCATGACGGGCTGGCGAATTGGCTATTTAGCGGGGCCAGTGGATCTGATTAAAGCCTGCTCAACTATTCAAGGGCACAGTACGTCCAATGTCTGTACCTTTGCCCAATATGGGGCGATCGCCGGACTGGAGGGGCCACAGGATTGTATTCAGGAAATGCTGTCGGCCTTTGCAGAGCGGCGGCAGTTCATGCTGGATGCGATCAATTCGATTCCGGGTCTCAGTTGCGTCAAACCAGATGGAGCCTTTTACCTGATGCCCAATATTCAAAAAACAGGGATGAACTCCCTTGATTTCTGTCAGGCATTGTTGGAAGAGTATCAGGTCGTTATGGTTCCTGGAATTGCCTTTGGTGCGGATGGGTTTGTCCGCATTTCCTATGCCGCTGATTTGAAAACCATCGAAAAGGGCATGGAGCGGCTGGATAAGTTTGTGCGATCGCGAATCTAAATTCTTAAGAGAATGTTGCAGAAGTTGCAATCGCGACTTTTCAAACATCCTCTAAAACCCAAAATCAAGCATCACTTAGTCGGTGTCCACAACTGGTACAAAAGCGATCGTCTGGTTTCACCGCCGTTCCACATTGACTGCAAAATCGTTTGGTGGCCGGGGCGACACCAGTGGGGCTTTGGGCGGCAGCCGTCGATCTTCCCATCCGCATTTGCATGTTACCCATCCGCATTTCCATCGGATTCATGCTCATCTGCATATCGCCCATCATCATGGGCTGATTCGGTTCCATTGGTTGCATGGGTTCCATCGGCTGCATTGGCCGCATGGGTTGCATGGATTCCATTGGTTTCATAGAGGGCATGGATGGAGCCACAAACCCAGAGGTTTGCTGCATCTGCAGTTGCTGCAACTCGGTTAAGGACAGGGCTTCACTCACACCGATGCTGTTGCCCTGTAAGCGAATATAGTTTGCGCCACGGGCCGTTTGTAACTTCACCACTGCTCCATCAGAAGTCAGGTAAACTTCAGGAGTGGCTGTCCAGGGGCCGGTCTGGAAGCTACTACTGGCCTGTTGTTGCTGTCCCGGTGCTGTGTTCCCGATGGTGATTACGGTTTGACCACCTTGATTGTCCAGATAAAGCCGCCGCCCTACTCCCATGTCACACACATACGCCATGATAGTTCCCCTCCAGTTGCTCACACTCTCAGTGTACAAATCCCATGACTCGAACGACTTTAAATAAAGCTGTAGGAAATCAAATGATCCGGGGTTGGCAAATCTTGATCGTTATTACACTTTGTAGCCTGATGGGGTTGGGGTGGAGTATGCTCGCGATCGCCCTCTCTCCCCCCAATCCAGTATACGAGTATCGCCCTCACCCCCACTCCGATGGCATTGGCAAGCTTTACATGGGCCGAGAAATTGCTCAGGTGATGGGACATCGGGGCGCAGGTTGGTTAGAACGAGCCAGTCGGGAAGCAGAGGAACAGCCTCAACAGTTAATCGAGGCTTTGAATTTACAGCCCACCGATGCGGTTGCCGATATTGGAGCAGGTACAGGTTACTTCAGCTTTCGGATTGCTCCTCTTGTGCCTCAGGGCAAGGTGCTGGCGATCGATGTACAACCCGAAATGATCGAAATTCTGCGGTTTCTCAAGCAAGACAAGCAGCAGGCGAATGTAGAGCCAATCTTGGGTTTGGAAACCGATCCTCGGCTTGTGCCCTCCAGTGTGAATGTAGCGCTGATGGTGGATGCCTATCACGAGTTTGAGTATCCCAGGGAGATGATGCAAGCGATCGTGCAAGCCCTCAAACCAGATGGCCGGGTTGTCTTAGTGGAATATCGGGGAGAAGATCCCTGGGTCTTCATTAAACCCCTGCACAAAATGACTCAGAAACAAGTCAAGAAAGAGATGGCTGCAGTAGGACTCACCTGGCTGGAAACCAAAAAACTCCTACCCCAACAGCATGTACTAATTTTTGGTAAACAAACTTAAATTTAACCCTGTAAGGGCGTTGCATTTGGGCAAAAACTTCGAGTCAAGCCAGGAATTTCTTACTAAATGCTGCGCTCCTACAAATGCAAACTGTTACTTCGATCAATCCAAAATCGCAAATCTAAAACCCAAAATCAAAGTCGATAGGCCAACACAAACCGCTCAATCCCTGCCAGGTCAGCATGAACTTCGATGGCATGATAACTGCCCTGTTGTTCCAGCAACTCAACAACGGTTGGAGCTTGACCTGCCATCATTTCAATCAACCAGATGCCATTGGCTTGCAGATAGTCGGGGGCCGTGTTGATGAGATGACGAATACAGTTCAGGCCGTCGGCCCCACCATCTAAAGCTAAGTGCGGTTCATGCTGCCCAACCTCTGGCTGCAGTTCCAACACCATGGCGCTGGGAATATAGGGAGGATTGGCAACCAGACCACTCAACTGTCCTTTGAGGTGACTGAGCGGTTCTAACCAGGAACCCTGATAAAAGTGGATGCGATCGCCCAACCCATAAGCTTCTGCATTAGCTCGTGCGATCGCCAGTGCCTCAACACTATAATCCACGGCATGAATAGTCGCTTCAGGAAAGGCCGTTGCCAGTCCAAGAGCGATCGCCCCACTGCCCGTTCCCAGGTCAGCCCAGTCTCCGGTGGAGAATTTTGAATTTTGAATTTTGAATTTTGAATTTTGAACGGCAGCCATAGCCAGATCGATTAATAGTTCCGTTTCAGGGCGGGGGATGAGAACGGCGGGGGAGACTTTCAGGGAAAAGTTACGCCAGGAGGTTGATCCAGCCAGATACTGCACCGGCACTCGGCGATCAAGGCGCTGTTGCCAGAGATCGGTCAGAATGGCCAGAGAATGTTTCAGTATGATCTGTTGGTTATCTTTGAAGGTTTCTAAGCGTAATTCTAAAGGCTGCAGGGTTGTCATTTCCTGGAGTAGCCAATCTACTTCTGAGATAGGGACATGAGCGGCGATCGCCTGTTGCCGCGCTGTCTGCCACCACTGCCACAATTCCGGCCCAGAAACAACAACTCCTCGCCCTGGTTGAGAGGACGAGGAATCATTGAACTTTTGAGGGAAGTCAGACATGAAATCGAAGAAAGAGTTGGAAAATGGGATTCATCCAGCTTGAGAAACTGTTTGTAAATGAATTTGAAGGTTCTGAAACTCGCCTCGCGATGGGATCCTCCCTAGCCCTCCTTCAAAACGAGGGAACTGAGCTAAAACCACAAGTCCCCCTTTTTAAGGGGAATTTAGGGGGATCGAAACAATCATTTACAAACACTTTCTTAACTCTTAGCCTTCAACTCTTAACTGAACACTCTCCCAATTCCCCATCATCTCTTTACTTCTTATTGGGTGTAGCTGCAGGCTTCACCTGATTCGCAGGCTGCTGTCGGTTGCCCATCTGAGAGCGAATAAATTCCAGAGACTCTCTGGGTGGAATCAACACAATTTGATTCAGTTGCGGATCATTCTTGGTCCGCATGACTTCAATCACCCCTTCCAGATTCAATACCTGAACCTCAAGAGTAGAGGCCACTTTAGGATCCTGTTGCTTGAACCGATCCATCAAATTTTGCAAATCTTCTTTCTTAAAGAACATGGGAATCACCGTTTCATTCCCCTGTTGAATCGTTAAGTAACCTTTTTCAGAACCACCGCGAGCCACAAACAACGGTGTGCCAGTAAAAGTGTTTTTGTCGCCACCTTGCTTCAGTAGAGTTTGGGCCGTGTCTACTTGTTGGCGAGAGGGAACAAAAGCAAAATCAAGCTTCTCTTTTTTATCCTTGTTGGCTACACTGAGCTGATATATCTCAGCCAGAGAGACAGGTACTACACGGACGTTTTTAACAATCTCAGGATTCTTATTCTTAAGGTTATCCAGAAAGGTCTGGGCATCTTGTTGCGTAATGAATACGCCAGCGACCGGGTTGCCTTTTTGCCCATTGGGGGGAGAAGCTACCAGAGGAGCACCCTGGGAATTGGCAATGGTGAATACAGGGATAGGACGGAGCTTTTGGAGAATCTGCTCTTGGGTCAGTGCCAGCACTTGCAGCGTACCCGCCAGAAACGTTCCAACCAGGGTAGCGCCGACCAGACCAGCAGTTGCACTCCAACGGACTAAAGACTTCATGATTGCTCCTGAAGAAAAATAATAGGTTTAGCAAGGAAAGCAAACGTGTACCTCTAGGAATCTTGGGCCGTCTAGACTTTGAAGAAATTTAGCGCCCTATCAATCCCAACTTCTGTAGCTCGACTAAGAATATTTGCTTACTCATTCTGAGGCATTCAGCGCAACTTGTAAACTCACGGCAACATTATAGGAGGATGAGGCACGAACAGCGCAAGAGAATCGAACTTAGGTGACAAGTCTAGCGCAAAATAGTTCCTGGTTATCTCAAGCTTGCAGGGAGGAGTAGCCACAATGCTGAGATGGAAAGGGCCGAACCGTTACATAAGAATCGCTTATCAAAGAATATTCAGGCGCATTGGAACGATCGCCCTCTTCACGCTCACCTGCCTGCTGCTGATTGCCCCAGCCTGTCAGATGCCCCCATCTCCTGTCCACCTGAAAATTGGTACACTGCTGCCAATTACCGGAGATCTGTCCCAATATGGGACATCCATGCAAAATAGCGCTGAACTGCTGGTGAAAACGGTGAATGGCTGTGGTGGAGTTCTGGGCCAACCTGTGGTTCTGATCGCGGCAGATGATCAGACCGAACCAACTGCTGGAGCCTCAGCGATGACGAAACTGGCGGAAGTCGATCGCGTGGCGGGCGTGGTAGGAGCTGCGTCCAGTGCTGTATCCAGTGCTGCCGTTGATATTGCGGTGCGGAATCAGGTCGTGATGATTTCTCCCGCCAGTACAAGTCCCGTGTTTACGGAGCGATCGCAAAAAGGCGACCTTCAGGGCTTCTGGTTTCGCACGGCTCCGCCCGACACCTTTCAAGGAGAGGCATTGGCTCAACTGGCTCAAACTCAGGGCTTCCAAACAGTTTCTCTGTTAGCAGTCAACAATGACTATGGCAATGGGTTACTTGCTTCCTTTATTCCTGCTTTTGAACGTCTGGACGGAACCATAATCAACAAAGCTAAACCCGTTCGCTACCCCGCTGATGCTTCTGTATTTGCCTCAGAAGTAAATGCCGCCTTCAACGGTCAACCGGATGCCGCGTTACTGATTGCCTACCCCGAAACAGGCAGCTTGATCTTAAAAACGGCTTACCAGCATGGACTCCTGGGCGGGAAAACGAAGGTGATGGCTACCGATGGTTTAAAGGAGGCCAAATTTGCGGAATTAGTCGGCAAAAATTCTCAGGGGCAATACATTGCGGCGGGATTGATGGGAATCGCTGCCAGTGCCGGAGGGCCAGCGATCGCCGACTTCCAGCGGCTCTACACCCAAACCTACCAGCGTCCTCCCAAGATTTATGACCCCAACACCTGGGATGCTGCCGCCGTGTTAGTCCTGGCTGCAGAAGCTGCTAAGGCGAATACCGGATCCGCCGTCAAGGACAAAATTCACGAAATCGCCAATCCCCCCGGAGAGGCCGTTACCGACGTGTGTAAAGCTTTATCCCTGATCCGCCAGGGCCAGAAAATCAACTACCAGGGAGCTAGCGGCAACCTAGATTTCAACGCTTTTGGGGATGTCACAGGCAGTTATGATGTCTGGGCGATCGAGCCTGATGGTAGTTTAAAGGTAAGAGGGGCGATCGCGGTTTCAGGGCAATAGCCGTTCCTTGCTACACATCCCTTGCTGCCAGTAAACAGTTAACTATTAACTATTCCGACCAGTTCACTAACGGTGCGGAGCAATGGACAAGTTTGAAGGGACTTGATCCTAGACTGTGGTGAACGGATAATGGCTGGGGCCGCAGATTATTGAGCAAATCATTCTTGGCTTCCACCAGACTCATTACAGGAGCAGTGACTAAGGACTGTTCAGCACTGGCGGTCAAAAGATAGTCACAGGCTCCGGTGAGACCTAGGTTGGGATCTACTGAAAAATCAATTCCTGAAAAGAAGCCAATCCGATTTTTGCAAATCCGTCGCACTTCCAGCAGAATCGGGGTTACCACTAACTCTGAGCGAGCCTTTTTGGTACTGATGGCTACAGCCAGTTCATGGTTTTCATCCAAGATTTCTTGCAGGCGACTGGGAACGATTATCGCAGGAACATCAGCAAACAGACGCGGCACGTCATGGATGGCCAACCCCAAACCCCGCTTCACCTTTACCAGACTGGTGAAGTCGCTGTAGGCCATTGACAAGTCTCAATAAAAATCGGGATGACAGGATTTGAACCTGCGGCATCCTGCTCCCAAAGCAGGCGCGCTACCAAGCTGCGCTACATCCCGATACTATCTATCAAAATAGCATATCGTTTTTTGCCAGAGACTGAAAGGTTTGCCCATTAAGATCGATAAGTTCCCTTAAGGACTGATCCATGAAATTTCAGCACGACTCAAACCAGGGTGGTGTGCGATCTCGGGACTGGCGATTGCAGGATTTGCCAGGACTTACCCATGAACAACAGGAGCAACTCTGGAACTTCGGTATCTATACCACGTTGCAGCTTTACCAGCAGACGAATACTCCCAAAAAACGAGCCAAGTTAGCTCACCAGTTGCAAATTCATCCGCAATATGTCAACAAGTGGGCAGCTATGGCTGATTTGGCCAGAGTTCCGGCGATCGGCTGTCATTATTGTGGACTCCTGCTGCATGCCGGTATTGCTTCTCCAGAGCAACTGGCTCGCATGCCTATCCACAGCGTTCATAAACAAATTCTCCGGCTTCAGGTGGCGAATTTGCAGCGTCCTGATTTGTGCCCCTCCCTGAAAGAAATTCAGGACTGGATTGAGCAATCCCAGCACCTTGATCGACCTACCCGACCATCTGTTAATCGGGATACCAAAACATTCCTTTAATGCCTTCTGGATCAGACATGAACCCCAGCCTGCGGTAAAAATCTACCACATGGGGATCGGCAAATAGGGTAATGTTGCTGATATCTTCGCTACGAAGTTTTTTGATCACATGCTTCATCAATGCCTTGCCCAACCCCTGGTTCTGAAAATCTGGATGTACAACCACATCCCAGATCGTGGCATTAAACGCATGGTCAGAGGTGGCACGAGAAAAGCCAATCAGCCGCCGCCGGGTACCTTTCTGCTCCCACATAGAAACTACCAGAAAACTGTGTTGAATCGCCTTTTTTACCTTGCGTAAAGGGCGACGCGACCAGCCCACTGCATCGCATAGCTCCTCTAACTCATAGAGATCGATATCCCGATCAGTACTGAAAAAAATCTCGTAGCCCCGCTCACTGGATGCTTGGGCCGCATCACCCGCGATCGACATTGTTCTAGAAGCAGTGGGAGCGTCAGCGCTACTGAACAGGCTTTTCCAAAAACCCATGTAAGCGAAGTTAAGGTAGTAGTGTAATTAGATCACAGTATTAGATAGTATAGCCCCCATAGCCTGTTCGCATGTCTCTTTAACAAAGCCGTTCACTGATTATGGCCTTAGGCTTAAAGTCATCTACCCTGGAGCTGTTAAAACGCTTTAACAGAGCCTTTCCCCAGTTTTATGAACAGTTTGTGAGCAGCGAGATTCAACTGCACAACCTGCGGCTGGCCTATCAACTGTACAAATCTAAGCAAGCAGTCATCGAGCTAAAGCCAGAAGTAAGCAAAAGCGCGCTTCATTTTGCTTATCGAAACCAGTCTTTTTTGCTGAGTGATATTTTTGGTGTTTTGGCCGCCTATGGCTTGACCATCCATAGCTTGAGCCTATATGGACAAATTTACCCCCCCATGTTGGTGTTCATCAAGCTGATCGTCTCTCGGAGTGGTAAGGCCCTGACTGAGAAAACGGCTGAAAATGTTTGCCGCGCCGTCCGCGAAGCCTTAGCCGGACGATTTGAAGTAGAAGAAATGCTGGCCGTGGAGTTCAATCTGGATGCGGGGTTAGAGCAGGTTGAAACCGGATTTTATGTTGATCCCGTTTTTCATCTACCTGCCCTTTTGATTGAAGCAGACAACCAGCCCGGTTTGTTCTACAAGGTGATGTACGCCATCTGGCAAGAAGACTTGATGGTAGTCAATGCGAATTTGCTGGTTTGGCGAGGCCGCACCCGATTAATCCTTTATCTTTTGGGGCCGAACGAAAGCATCATTCCGGAGTATCTGGGACAAAAAATTGCTGAAGGGGTAAAGCAACGGCTCTTGGGACGACGATTTTAAGCAGACGACTTTTGCTAAACCTTGTCCAAATTCAGAGCGTAGTTTCTCTGATAGGAAGATTCTAGTTCTCTAGCTGGACTTGATTCAAGCTGAATTGCTCAGAACTGCAGTGTCAACTCAACTGCAGTGTCAACTCAGGGTTGTTAGGGCCCCTAGATGTAGAATTTGATTTTTGAGTTACCTATTAAGACTTATGTAGTTCTATCTGGAAACACTACAGACTGTTATTCTGCTTTGCAGGGTCTGAGAAAATTTTAGATGGACTGGGAAGTCCCACATCTTGACTGAACTCTCTAGAGGGTGTTTCTCCAGGAAAGTATGGAGAAGCATAATCTGGGGTTTTTCACAATAGGTTGTCTGTAGAGGAAGGATGGGAACGGAGTCATCAGCTCGGATGAATAAGAATTTCTGAGTTCTACGTATCGGTTTGTAAAAATTCTGATTTCTCCTATCATATATAGACATATAAACTCTTCACTCTAGAGATCCTGCAATTTTAGTAACACTAGAGGGTTTGAATCCATGACCATAGCAGTCGGACGCGCGCCTGCAACGCGAGGATGGTTTGACGTCCTCG
>NZ_JBRAGO010000065.1:9720-26350 GCF_052746595.1 Leptodesmis sp. | reverse complement strand
GAGGCTTCGCATACAGCGCGGGACTTATAGCTCCCCGAACCCCTCAATAGTTAACTGGCAGATTAATCGTTGATACGGGAGGAATGTCTTTAATGTAGAGATCGGGCAAGCCATCCGGGGTGACTCGATTCACCGGACTCATGACCAGGCCGTATCCATGGGTATATTTCAAGCGCTGGTTGACCCAGGTTTTGGCCTCCTGAGGGAGTTTGTCATAAGCCAGTTCTCGACCTGATAGCATCACCTGTTGATAGGCATCGTTGATCGTGTAGCGATCGATATCAACATCGGAAAATTTGTAGTACAGGCGAATTTCCTGCAACTGGCGGTAGGTACTGAGAAGCGGACGGTAATCCCATAAGCGAATATTGCGTATCGTAGGTTGGTTCTCTTGCAACGCCTGGAGATTCAGTTGCGCCTGAGCCGGATAATTTTGGCGCTGCACATCGTGGAGGCGATAGGCATTCTGGGTAAATTGGATATTGTTTTGCAAATACGGTTTCTCTGCCATCAACTCGTTGGGAGTAACAAAGAACTGCTGTTGTATCCAGGGCACAAGGCCACTCAAGACAAACCAACTCAGGATGAATAAGCCGATCGCCCGTAGGGATAAGGCCAAGCCCCTTCGCCAGATGGACAGAAGCAGCGCGATCGCCACTCCCACCGCTAATGAACTCAATACCGTATACACGAATAAGCGAGCATGGGCATCCGTATAGCCAATCCCAAAAACAACACCATCGCGGCCATAAAGTAAATCATATCGCTTCAGCCAGAAATGTATGGCCATCAAAGCGGCGATCGCAGCCAGTAACACCCCCAGATGGGTTTTAGCTCCTCCCTGCAAATAGCGCTGCCAATCCTGCAGTTGCAGTCCTGCTCTACTTAACCCATATACCGTGGCAGCAATTCCCAGTTCCAGCAACAACAGAACAAAGAACCATGTCCATACTCCCTGGTAGAAGGGCAAATGAAAGATATAGTAACCAACATCATGCTGAAAGATGGGATCCTTGATTCCAAATTGAGATGAATGCAGGAACTTTAAGACTGTTTCCCAAGAGGGGGCTGTTGCGGCGGCGGCAACCCAGGAGACCACAGCGATCGCACCCAACACGAGTCGGTCAGAAATGGTCTGCATATCAATGCCACTGCCTTCCCAGTCCTGCAAGGGAAATTCCTGAGTCCAGCGGATGGCCAGCCGATAGTTGGCCCACAGGGAAAGGCTATACAGGACAAAGGTGACAATCCTTAAGCCCAACTGCCAGGTAATTCGTGTCCAAAAAACTCGGGAAAACCCAACAGAGTGAAACCACCAGCTTTCTGTCAGGAGATGCACTAGAAATTGCAAAAGAAGCAATCCAATGACTCCAAACAGCAAGAGGAAAGGAATGCTTCTTGAGAACACGTTCATAAGCAGATCCAGGCACTGCCGCCCTCATACATATTCTCTATTCTAGGAGCGTTTTTGGGAGACAGCGAGTGGGTTTAAGGAAGATAGAAGAGAGAAGAGGGAGAAGATGGGGAAAGTTGGGCAGTGGGTGTTCAAAAGAGCGTCAGTCAACCAGGGATTGAACCTCAGGCTTTAGAATAAGAATCGCCGTGACGCAACTGTCAATAGTCTGATGAATCAAAAAAGTAAACCTACCTGGGCTGGGGATGATCTGCTTTCCCGGTTTGTCAATGTTCTGATTCAAACGCCGCCGATTTATGCGGTGATGAAGCAACAGGCCCGACGGGTGCTGATTAAAACTGCTGAGAAAAATGGGATTCCCTGGCGCAAAACTTACGAGGATCTGGAGAATTCTGGCATTCAAAACCAATTGGCGCAGTTTACGAATCCAGCGATCGCCTATCCCGACTATTATCAGGTGCCTTTTCACGCCTACGATGCCGGAAACCTGTGCTGGCCTGCTGCCTTTGAAGCCGAACCGGCCACCTATGCAATGGCGCTGCGGGTCTGGCCGCAAGAATCCCTCACCTGGGAGGAGGCCCAGGCCCGGTTGCGCGGCAGTTTTCATCAGGTGCTGGCAGAGTACGGCCCCCAGGAAGTCCGGGATATTCTCGATATTGGCTGCTCAGTAGGAATTTCCACTTTGACGTTGCACCATTACTATCAATCCAGGCAGACTGGCCCAGTTCACACGATCGGCCTGGATTTGTCTCCATATATGCTGGCAGTGGCCCAGCGACGGGATGTCAACCATGAAATTGCATGGATTCATGGCAATGCAGAAGCAACGGGATTTGCCGATTGCTCCTTCGATCTTGTGACGCTCCAATTCGTCACCCATGAGCTACCAGGGGAAGCCACTCTCGCCATTTTTCAAGAAGTTCGGCGGATTCTGCGTCCTGGTGGCTATCTGGCGGTAGTAGATAACAATCCGAAATCTCCAGTGATTCAAAACCTGCCCCCTGTGTTGTTCACTCTGATGAAAAGCACAGAACCCTGGTCAGATGATTACTACACCTTTGATATGGAAGCGGCCATGCAGACCGCAGAGTTAGAGTACATTATTACTATTGCCAGCGATCCACGCCACCGCACCTTAATTGCTCGTCGTCAATAGTTCTAAGATTCTTGAAGACCTAAAGACTTTTGGAGGGCAGCATTGACGCAATGTTCAACAGCTCGTAGAAGTCATTGCGATCGCCGCATGAATGCCATACTTCGGGGGTTACAGTTCCCGGAATTCGTAGGTTACGATACCAGTTTCGGGATCGTTATAAACGTGAACATAGCCTGTTTTGGCAAGTTCTCGTAGTGTGGCTTCAACTTCAGCAAAACTGGCTTCCGTATCTAATACACCTTGAGTGACGGAAAGCTTGCCGCCTCTGTTATGGGCCGCTTTTAACAGTTTGATGGTCAAATGATGGGGCGTGGGACGGGCGATCGCAGTGGGAGCAAACTCATGGGTCATCACCCGATGAATTGCAGGTTGACTTTGAGTTGCACCCGCTGGTAAAAGGCCCTGACGCACTTTCCACTTGGCGTTATGTTCTTCCACCATACCGGGAATCAGAATCAGGTCAAACAGTTGCCCAAAGCCCATCAAACCAAAAGTAAACAGCCAGAGTAATCCTGTGAAGATTTTGCCGTTATAGAGTCGCTGCAGGCCATGCAATTGCAGCAGACACCCTAGCCAAAGAACATAGGCAGTACCAACGTTATTCATAACCTGTCGTGCTGTAAGGAAGCGATTCTACCCATGATAAAGACTTTGGCCGGAGATGGGAGTGGAGAATGGGCAGTTGGGAGGGAGAAGTAGGGCAGTGGAGGGGGAAAGTTTCACAAAACTTTTTCCCTTGTTGCAAGTCTTAACAGTTTGGTGTCAAATTGTTGGGGCGTGGCTTGGTAGACTGTTTGACGTAGCGATCGCGGTAATAAACGACTCATGGTAGATTCCCTTAAAAAGCCTGGTTTTGAAGAAATCCGCCCTGGTGTCAAAGTGCCAGCGAAGGAGACGATTTTAACGCCTCGCTTCTACACCACGGACTTTGACGCAATGGCAGAAATGGACATTTCTGCGAACGAAGATGAACTGAAAGCCATCCTGGAAGAGTTTCGCGCAGACTACAACCGCCATCATTTTGTGCGGGATGAGGAGTTTGAGCAATCCTGGGATCATATCGATGGTGAAACTCGTCGTTTGTTCATTGAGTTTTTAGAGCGTTCCTGCACCGCTGAATTCTCCGGCTTCCTACTCTACAAGGAATTAAGCCGCAAGCTGAAAGATAAAAATCCAGTGCTGGCAGAGTGCTTTAACCTAATGTCCCGTGATGAAGCTCGCCATGCAGGCTTTTTGAATAAAGCCATGTCAGACTTCAATTTGCAGTTGGATCTGGGCTTTTTGACGAAGAGCCGCAAGTATACCTTCTTCAAGCCCAAGTTCATCTTCTACGCCACCTACCTGTCTGAAAAGATTGGTTACTGGCGTTACATCACCATCTACCGCCACCTGGAAGCGCATCCCGAAAATCGGGTCTACCCGATCTTCCGCTTCTTTGAAAACTGGTGTCAGGATGAGAATCGCCATGGTGACTTCTTCGATGCCATCATGCGGGCGCAGCCTGAGACTTTGAATGATTGGAAGGCGAGATTGTGGTGCCGCTTCTTCCTGCTATCTGTATTTGCCACCATGTACTTGAACGATGTACAACGGGCTGGATTCTACGCCACATTGGGCCTGGACGCACGAGAATACGACAAATATGTGATTGATAAAACCAACAAAACATCTGCTCGTGTCTTCCCGATCATCCTGGATGTGAACAATCCTGAGTTTTACGCTCGCCTGGAAGTGTGCGTCCGCAATAATGAAAAGTTGACGGAAATTGCCAACTCCAACACCCCTAAAGCTGTGCAGTTCTTGCAGAAACTGCCCTACTACATTTCTAATGGCTGGCAATTCCTGAAACTCTACCTGATGAAGCCCATCAATGTTGCTCATACTCAGGGCGCACCGCAGTAGAGGAGGATGAGATGATGAGATTGGCGGAAATGCCATTATCCCGTCATCGCATCATCACCGCCTCGATCTCTACCCTGGCTGAAGTAAAACCAAAAAGCTCTGCATCCACAATTTCTTACAGGTGCAGAGTTTTTTATGCGAAACTAAGGAGGCGTGCGAGGAGGAAAGATGGGATGACCTGGATGAATGGACGATCGCGCCTGTTAAAAATTGCTTTACCAGTAGTGTCCCTATTGATTGGGACTCCTGGTTGGAGTTCTCCATTACCTGTAGACTCTCATTCTGCAAGTGATCTAAATCCAGCTGCAAACGAGTTAACGCTGGATAGGAGACAGGGAATTGGCATCTGGGGGTTGAGAACAGACGACAGGGAACAGGGAGTAGAGGATAAGGAACAGGCGATCAAAGTTCCCCCCTTCGCCTCCTCTCCCATAGCCCAGGCAACGGAGTCCAGACCAGAAGCAACCCAGGAGGAAAGCGATCGCAGCAGTCCAGTTTTAGAGAAGTGGGAGCAGAAAATCCCAAATGTGCTGGAAAACATCAAACGAGATCCCAGTTTCCGGACTCGTGCCCGATTAGGATTGTCCTATTTCCCCTCCACCTTTGATTCGTTAGGTTGGAATGTGGGAGTGGAAGATATTTTCCTGGACCGCCTTGGCGCAACTGGCTTAACTCTCAGTGGGGACTACCAGGCAACCTTTACAGGCAAGCGCAAGGCTGGAGGAGCCGATCTCCGGTATTACTTATTACCCCTGGGAGGCTATTTCAACCTCGCCCCCGTCCTGGGCTACCGCTATCTCGAAACACCTCGTTATATTACGGACGGCTTGAATGTTGGGTTCCGGGTACAGGCTGTTCTGTCTCGCACGGGAGCCGCTGATATTTCCCTGACGCAAACCTGGGTTGCTCCCCAACAAAGTGATGAAGTTGGTGTGACTAAGCTCTCCTTTGGTGTTGCTCTCATCCACAATTTACGAGTGTCTACAGATGTGGAGAAGCAAAACTCTAAGCAGAAAAAAGATACTCGATACGGCATCAGTATGGAGTGGATGTTATAGCCTACGACGATAGGTGCCTGATCCCCAACTCTTGATCCCATCATCCCCCACCGACTATCGTCACAATTTCCAGACGATCGCCCACTTGCAGTTGCGTTGTCTCCCACAATTGCCGATGCAATATCTCGCCGTTGTACTCCACCGCAACCAGACGAGGATTCATTCCCAACTGCTGTAAAAAATCAGGTAATGCGGTATCAGGCAAACAATGTTGTAATTCACCATTCACCTTGACTGTAATTGGCTTCACCATTACTTGAATTCCACCCTTGATAATCCACTGAACACTGCTACCATCCACATACAGACGTAATTCATCACATCTTTACCCAGTTTGATCTCCGATCTCGGATCCCCAATCCTGGATACCCGATCCCCAACTCCCGATTCCTTCCCTGCTTTCCATAAAATCTAACAAGATCTGCTGATGCGGTGGGCAAAGGGGCCGAACCTGTTGAATTCGGGTAGAGTAGCGATCGCCACGACGAATATCTTCTGGAGTTAATAGATCCAGATCAAAGCCTTCCCCCAGGATCAGATTTTGCAACTCTACGCCTAACTGGCCGTAGTAAACATGGCGAGTAACATAACCAGGGCGAGTGGGATGAAGATTATCTCGACGGCTAAACAGGGTCAAGATCGGGGGACAGTAACCGATTTCTTCCAATAATTCCCGGCGCACTCCCATCTCTGGGCTTTCTCCTGGTTCCAAATGTCCACCAAAAAAACCCCAATGCCCTGGATAGATAATATTTGGATAGTCATCCCGAAGTTGCATAAGAAACTGACCTTCTCGATACAGGATCGCGATCGCAACCTCAGTGCGGGAAGCATTGTCGCTCCCTGTAGCCATCTTTAAACTCATTAAATTCTCCCTCACCTTTACAAACAGAAAACTCCTAGTTGGTATCAATCTCAATCATCTTTTGTTTTGCAGCGGCTCCTGTCCGAATTCGAACTAAAGATTTTGGCACATTCAGGTGTTTAGCTAAAAGTTGAATCAATTCTGCGTTCGCTTTGCCCTCTACAGGCGGTGATTTCAGGTGAACCGTTAGGGAGCCATCCGCTTCCACCTTCAACTGCTGCTGTTTGGAATTAGGTTTCACCTTAACACTCAACCGTTTCATGTACCCTGAAGATAACCCTGATTGTGCTCGCTCTTCATATTATGCTAACTACCTCTTTATCCTCTCAAACGCTGCCTACCGGAACCTTACGCCGAGTACACCATATTGCCCTGAATGTCCGGGATATGCAGGCATCCCGTTATTTCTATGGCACGCTTTTAGGACTGCATGAATTAACCAGAACCGAGGTTCCAGTCACCTTAAAAGATCTGGTCACGCAAGGGAAAGTTGCCAATTTTGTGACACCGGATGGTACTGTTTTGGATTTATTTGGGGAACCGGATCTGGCTCCTCCCCATCCTGATCCCCGCCAGCAGTTCACTCGTGCCAATCATCTGGCCTTGATATTGCCCCCGAGAATTTTGATCAGGCGGTGGAAGTCTTGCGTCAAAACCAGGTCGCGATCGATCATGGGCCAGTCAGCCATCCAACGGGACCGGGCATTTACTTCTATGATCCAGACGGATTTTTAATTGAAATTCGTTGCGATCCAATGTAAGGAAGATTCGCTGTCAGAAATTATTAAGATAATCTCAATCTTGAAGCGACTTGTGAAGACCTCAAGGCAGACTTGAGAGGTGAGATAGTTGAAGTCTGAAGCAACAAGGCATGAAACGATTGCTAACCTGGTTGGCTGGGCTAATGATGGTGTCAACATCTGGGTGCGTTTACGCCTGGTGGACTGATGCTCCTACTCGTGTGATTCATCAGCACGTAGCTTGCCCCACAACAGGCAAAAAAGCGGCTCAGAGGTTTCAGGTTTTGGGAACTTATCACTGGACCAAGGGTGTAATTGTCTTATATAGTGCCATGTGCCCGACGCAGGATGGTAAGGCATTGACCCAGCGAGTATTTGGCCATCAGGTGATGAAACGGCAGGGCATGGGATGGCAGGTCAGTAGTGGCGATAGTTTTGGAATGGAAAATAGTTCTAAAGCGACCGATCAAAAAACAGCGGAGCAACTGATTGATTATGGAGTCAGCCATTCCAAACTGGAAGCCAGCGATCGCTACTTGATTGTGTACGGGCAAATCCTGAATTCAAAAGTGGGATCCGTAGAAGTTACCTTTAACAATGGGCAGGTGCTTCGAGATAGTGGCAGCGATGGAGCGTTTGCCCTAGTGGCTCCCGGTGCTACAGGAATTTGTGAATTGCGGATTTTGGGAACCAATAACCAGATTTTGCGGAAAGATGAGTTAGCTAGCCCTAAACCTGATTCAACGAATCTACCCAACAGATTAGTAAAAGACTTGTCAGATTCATTTCCCTGTCTCCCTACTTCTCGGCAATTGTAATCAAACAAAAACGGGGATGATGTGCCGCCATCCCCGTTCGTCTACTTACTGAGAGTTTCGAGATTATAACTGTGGAGTGTACTGTTCCTTTTCGGGTATATCTGTATACTCAGCAACGATTTGACGCAACTCTTCGCCGTCGATCGTTTCTTTATCAATCAGGAGATCCACCAGTCGATCAATCACCATACGATTTTCCCGAATCAGGCGACGGGCTTCATCATAGCAGTGTTCAACAATAGAACGTACCTGAGCATCAATCCGGGCGGCGATTTCTTCTGAATATTCAGATCGCACCATTAAATCCCGTCCCAGGAACACTTCCGAAGATTGTCCTTCCAGTGATAGCGGTCCCAGGTCAGACATGCCAAACCGAGTCACCATTTGCCGCGCCATCGAAGTAACCTGTTGCAGATCGTTACCTGCTCCAGTCGTGACTTCTGCGTCGCCAAACACAACTTCCTCGGCCGCCCGACCTCCCAGTGCACCCATAATCCGGGCCAGAATTTGCGATCGCGAAATAAGGCTCTGTTCTTCACTGGGGGAGAACCAGGTCAGTCCACGAGCCTGTCCCCGTGGCACCAGCGTTACCTTTTGTACCGGGTCATGATCCTTGACTAAAGTGCCGATAATGGCGTGACCAATTTCGTGATAGGCAATCAACCGCTTACTCTTGCTGTCCACTAGGGGAGTACCCTCCATCCCAGCAATCACCCGATCGACCGCATCATCGATTTCTAGCATCGTGATCGCTTCTTTCCGACGACGGGCGGTGAGAATCGCTGCCTCATTTAACAGGTTCGCCAGATCCGCACCGGAAAATCCAGGAGTCCGACGGGCGATCGCTTCTAGAGACACCTCTGGAGCAATCTTCTTGTTCCGGGCATGGACGTTCAGCACTTCCAGGCGACCCTTAATATCGGGCACATCCACGGTAACCTGACGATCAAAGCGACCGGGACGTAGCAGCGCCGCATCCAGGACATCAGGACGGTTAGTAGCCGCAATGATGATGATCCCCGTATTGCCCTCAAAGCCATCCATCTCAGTCAGCAACTGGTTCAGGGTTTGTTCCCGTTCATCGTTACCGCCGCCAATTCCAGCTCCCCGTTGCCGACCAACCGCATCAATTTCATCGATAAAGACGATACAGGGCGCATTCTCCTTGGCTTTCTTAAACAGGTCACGAACTCGGGAAGCACCGACCCCCACAAACATTTCCACGAATTCCGAGCCGGAAATGCTGAAGAAGGGAACTCCGGCTTCCCCAGCGATCGCCTTAGCGAGTAACGTTTTTCCAGTTCCTGGCGGGCCAACTAGCAGCACCCCTTTGGGAATCCGGGCACCCACTGCCGTAAACCGTTCTGGCTTCTTCAAGAAGGTCACAACTTCCTGCAGTTCTTCCTTCGCTTCTTCAATCCCAGCCACATCGTCAAACATCACCCCAGTTTTGGCATCCATCTGGAAGCGAGCACGGGACTTACCAAAGCTCATCGCCTGTCCAGGGCCACCGGGTACATTGCCAGACCGACGGAACAGAAAGAACAAGCCGCCAATCAGCAGAATCGGAAAAATCAGGTTGCCCAACAGCCCCCAGAGGGCTCCATCATTACGGACGGGGTGGACATCAAACCGGATTTTTTCCTGTCTCAAGCGAGATACGACTTCAGGAGAATTTCCTGGCAGGTCTACCCGCAGTCGTTGCACGCGATTGTCCAGTTCTGGATCGACTGCTTCTACGATCGCTGTGCGTCCCCCGTCATACAGATCGACGCTAACGACGCGATCAGCATCCAGATATTCCAGAAAACGGCCATAGGTCATGCGCGTATTTGCCGCATTCTTACTTAAGGTAGCGGGAGAGGTAGCAAAAGACCCCTGCCATAGAAAGAACCCGATCACCAAGGCGGGCAGTGCCCATAACAAGGCCGTTCTCCAAGAAAATTTCATAAATCGCGCCCTCTAAGTCCTTGCTGTTATAGCCATGAATTAATTGTTAATTTATCTTAACCTGTTTTTTCAGAATCCGGACAAGCAGATATGGACGGCAGTGTTTAATTTCTGTTAAAAGATAATCGCGGTTAATCCCTGGAGAAAATGGTCAGCAGGACAGGCCCTAACAAGTAGTGATGACCCCGGCTCCGTAAATGAGCCTGTCTTCCCAATTCCTCGCGGGCCGCAGCGTTATAGAACTGGATATGACCTGGCAAGTTCACCCGACAAGGTTCTCGATCGCGACCTTTCCAGGTAAAGTCCACCAGGTAAAATCGACCACCCGGTTGCAAGACTCGCTGCACTTCAGCCAGCACAGAACCAGGATCGGGATAATGCAAGAAACTGATGGTATTAAAAACATCCGTAAACTGCTGATCAGCAAAAGGAAGGGCTTTCGCGTTGCCTTGCACAAAGATCAGTCGAGGATGATGCTGATTGGAGCGCCGCGCCTGACGTAGCATTTCTGCGGAGAAGTCTAACCCTGTACCGCAAAGATCAGGATAATGGTCGGCTAAGCGATTCAGCAGACGCCCCGTGCCACAGCCCAGATCCAGAACTACAGGGTGCTCGGAGAATTGGACATATGCCAGAAGTCGTTGGTGAATGGCCTGGTAGAAGACGGATGGTAACAGGAAATCATAGCTGGGTGCCCAGCGATCGAACAACCACTGCTTTCGTTGAGACATAGACGAATTTGCTTCCTAAGCTAGAAGAACCATCGATCTGGCCCATGCAGGCACCGATACATCCTCTCACGATAATCAAATAGACTGACTGTTCCGCGACTGGGGAAGTAGATCCTACAGTATTCCGGGTACACATCTTCGACATCCACCTGATCGCTCTCCATGGGATTCGTGGATTGCTTAGAAGGCTGAGGAGAAGACGTAGAGGGTTGAACAGAGGGGTTAGAAGACCCAGAGGGAGGTGGGAGTTGTTGTTCCTGAGTAGCACTTCCGTCGGAAGGATTGGAAGAATTTCCAGGTTGACCAGCCAAGCTAGCCGTTGCAGCTAATAGGGTGAAGCTAAAGGTCAGGATGGCGATGATCGCAGGCCTGCGAGAACGCCTGTTAAATGTGCTTTGCATCTTCATAATCCATTACGTAGGCACATAACTCAGCAGTGGGCAGGTGGACTATTTAATGGCACTGATTTAAAGATTTTCAAAGGCAATTGTCAGCGTTTGTAGACAATAAAGCCTGCGATCGCATCCAGCAGGGCTTGCGGTTCATCGGCCCGAACTCCATGACCACTGTTTTCAAAAATTCGCAAGTCGGAATTGGGGATTAGGGCAGCAATTTCTTCCGAAAATTCCGGTGGACAGATCCAATCATGGCGTGCTCCGATCACTAGGGTCGGAGCGGTAATTTTATGCAGTTGGTCGCGGACATCGTAAGTTCGCAGAAAGCCACCAAACGCCTGATTAATTGCATCGGCGGATAGAATGGCTCGTTTCCAACTGGTTTGGGGTGAATCGGGATCAAAGGTCAAGGAGTAGAGCGGCCCCAGAATCCGAAAGTACTCGCGCAGGTGTTCCTCATCCCGGAAGGTACCATCCCATAGGTGCTGGGCGATCGCCTGTTGTTCTTCTGTCCCCCGCTCGGCCAGAATTTGCTTGGCCCGTTCCAGAAATCGGGAATCGGGTACGGTGACGATCGCAATGAGATGAGAAACGTACTCCGGATAACGACTGGCATAGGTGAGGGCAACCATTCCCCCATAAGAGGCACCAATCACGACAATTTTGTTCAATCCCAGGTGCTGGCGGAGAGCTTCCATATCCTCCACATTGTTTTCCAGGGTGTAACTTTCTTTTGGCCCTCGCGCCGATCGCCCCTGTCCTCGATGATCAAAATACACCAGTTGCATCTTTTGGCTGAGGGGCGAGAAGGTCGGCTTGAAAGAGGTATGGTCGGTTCCCGGCCCCCCATGAATCACAAAGGCTACGGGTTTCTCTCTCATGCGGGCACCATCCGGTACTAACCCCGCCCCTTCCACATCAAAATAAATTTCCGTATCCCGAATCCTGGCCCGCATGATTGCAGTTTTCCTGTTTTAGAGCGTATTCTTCAGAATTAATCAAATCATTGAGTCGTATCCCTTCAATCTCCAAAGTCATATTTTTTAGCAGCGCTGAGTGCCACTGGCTTTTGTCGTCAACCTGATTTTCAAATGTTTTTGCTACATTCAGGCTAATATTTTCAAATACAGTGTGGAGATTGAGCAAATAGTACCCAGCTAAAATAGCTTGTTGGGTTGTATTCAGGGGTTGAGAATAGACAGATAAACAGTTATAAAGCTTAGTGATTCTAGCTAAAGCGGTATGATTTTTCCATCCAACGTGATCAGGATTGCTCCACTCCCCTATGACTGAGGCACAACTGGCTGATACGATCGCCCCTCCTCCTTCCCCCGTCGTGCTAGAAGCCAGAGGATTGACTCGTCGCTTTGGGGGATTGATTGCGGTGAACAATGTTTCCTTTACGGTTAGTCAGGGTGAAATTTTTGGTTTGATTGGGCCAAATGGAGCCGGAAAAACCACCCTCTTCAACCTGCTTACTGGGTTGCTGCAGCCATCCAGCGGACAAATGCTCCACAACGGCGAAGTTATTTCGCGTCTGCGCCCTTACCGGATTGCCGCCAGAGGGATTGCCCGTACCTTTCAAAACATTCGCCTGTTCGGGGATCTATCGGCTCTGGAGAATGTCATGATTGCCCAGCACGTTCATACTCGCAGCGGTTTATTGACTGGCGTACTTGGCCTGCCACCTGCTCCCCAGGAAGAGCAATCAACCTATGAAAAGGCCCAGGAGTTGCTGTCCCTGGTGGGGTTGAGCGATCGGGCCGCAGAAAAAGCCAAAAACTTTGCTTATGGAGATCAGCGCCGCCTGGAAGTTGCCCGTGCCCTGGCCTTAAATCCCAAAGTGCTGCTATTAGATGAACCTGCAGCAGGCATGAACCCAAATGAGAAACATCAACTGAGCGGCTTCATTCGCAGCATTCGAGACCAATTCAACCTGACGGTGGTCTTCATTGAGCATCATGTTCCCCTGGTGATGGGGCTATGCGATCGCATCGCCGTCCTTGATTTTGGCCAACTGATTGCCCTGGGAGATCCCGCAAAAGTCAAAAACGATCCCGCTGTGATTGAAGCCTATTTAGGAGGAGAATGATTTTGCATTGACAGCGCTTTCCAGTAAGGTACACGTTTCTGGCTTTCATAAAGCTCTTCAAGGTTTTGTAGACGTGCCCACCCTCCGATTTGTGGCTGACCAATCCAAAATCCAAAATCTCCTATGCTCGATCCCTTGCTTGAAATTATCGGACTGAGTGTGAACTACGGCGGCATCCAGGCATTGCAAGACATTGATCTGGTGATCAATCCAGGGGAAGTAGTGACCCTCATCGGGGCCAATGGAGCCGGAAAAACCACCACGCTGAGAGCCATTTCACGAGTTCTCAATGTTCGCAGTGGCCGGATTATCTACAACGGACAGGACATTACTCGACGGCGTGCCCATGAGGTAGTGTCGATGGGGATTGCTCACAGTCCAGAGGGACGGCGAATTCTGGCCCGACAGACAGTACTGGATAATTTGGAATTGGGAGCTTACACCCGCTCCGATCGCTTGGGGATCAAAGCCGATATTGAACAGCAGTTTCTCACCTTTCCCCGGTTAGCCGAACGACGCCATCAGTTAGCCGGAACTCTCAGCGGTGGCGAACAGCAAATGCTGGCGATCGCCCGTGCTTTGATGAGTCGTCCTAAATTACTGCTGCTGGATGAGCCCAGTCTGGGACTAGCCCCAGCGATCGTCCGGGAAATTTTCAGCATTATCCAAAATCTTCACACCACAGGCGTAACGATCCTGCTGGTGGAACAGAATGCCAATCTAGCTCTGCAAAATGGCGATCGGGGCTACGTCCTGGAAGCCGGACGCATTACCCTCACTGGCAAGGCAGCAGATTTATTAAATGATGATCGCGTCAAGCAAGCCTATCTGGGATAACCGTCTCACCCTCCTCAAAACTCTTAGACCTGATCCGGATCAATCCCCAGAGAGCGCAACTGGGCCGCCAGTCGTTCCGCCCGTTCCCGTTCCTGCTGGGCTCGTTGGTGCTCTTGCTCCGCTCGTTGGCGTTCCTGCTCTAGCTGGTGTTGCTGTTGCTCCACCTGTTCTACAGCCCAGGGTAAGAGGTTTCCAGCCGCATCCCACCAGCGTAACCAGTACCCCGATCGGCCTTCTTTCTCACCCTGCCATACCCCTAAGAACAAATTCATCGGCTCCAGCCAGTACCGCTGATAATCAGGAGGTGAGACTAACTGATAGCTCCGGCGATCGGTATTAGGAGGCGGGGATACAACTCTTGCAACATACATCCAGTCCGGGGCTTTGATGACCAGATTGTCATTCACCGTGGCACATATTCCCAGATTCGAGGCTATCAACATTTCCGGCTGAATATATCCAACCAGTTCCAGGCTTTCTCGCAGAGCACCAGCAATCAGGGATTGACCAACGTTTTCTACAGGTTCGTCGTCTAATTTGAAATCCTCAGGTAAAGCTTCCCAGCGGATCTTAAGGGTGGGCTGGGATGGAAGCGGAGTTGGAGTAACAACCATCGGGCAAACTCCTGATAACGAGTTGACCCAATTCTATCTAAAACCTTGTCTAAGTCCAGAACCGGAGTTTCCCTCATCGGAAAATGACCGTTCTCTAGCTGGACTTGGTTTAGAAACGAGAAGGGACTTCTACCCAGGTGCCAGTGAGGTCAGATTGATGACACAGATCCATGAGTAATTGAGAATAAACCCCTTCCTGTAACGAAGGAACCAGGGTTTGCCTTTGATCAATTCCCTGCACCCAGCGATCGACAATGCGAATGAAGGGAGCAATTCGCCCATCCTCCCAGGTACGAGGAAAAGCCAACCGTTTGGGAATCTCCAGTTCTGCCAGGGGTTCTCCCTGCTGACTGCCCCAGAGTTGGAAGCCATGCACATAATCCTTCTGATTACTGCTGCCGAGGACGAGGGTACCGCGATCGCCATAGACCTCTACCCAGTGTCCCCGTCCCTGGTAAGTGGCTGCACTGAGGGAGAGTTGCACCGGAGTACCGTCGGCCAACTCCATCATGATTAGGCAGGTATCATCCGCATCCACAGGTCTCAGTTGTCCACCGCTCAGGGGGTCAGGACGCATCGGAATGGAAACCGACAACTGGGCAGACAGCCGTTTTACTGGCCCAAATAACCAGTCCAGATAATCAAAGGCATGAGAACCGATCGCCCCCAAGGCACCCCCACCCTGCGACTTTTGGGCGTACCAGTTCCAGGGACGGGAAGCATCTGCCCGACTGGAGACCAACCAATCAATTTTAATCAGCCGTTTCTGCCCCACATAACCGTCAGCCAGCAGTTCCGCCAATCGCATCCAGGCTGGAATACAGCGAAACTCAAAATTCATCGTCGTAATCAGTTCTTGGGCTGTAGCCAATTGGTGTAATTCCTGCGCCTCACGCACATTGAGCGTAGTGGGTTTTTCCAGCAGCAAATGTTTGCCAGCTTGCAGTACCATTTTCGCCATCGGGTAATGCAAAAACGGAGGCGTGGAAATGCTAACTCCTTGCACGTCCGGCAAAGCCACAATTGCTTCTACGGTTTGGCAGGCATACGGGATGGAGTGCGCCTCAGCGATCGCCTGCGCTTTGGCCAGATCGCGGTGATAAACCGCCACGATTCGAGTTCGGTGATGAGCTTGAAACGCTGGAATATGAACCTTCTGACCAAATCCCGTGCCCACAACGGCAACCCCAATTTCAGCCTGTAACATACCTGCAGCCAACGCAACACTTTAGCAATCGTACGCGAAAGCAGGACCAGTCCATCAGTCTTGCCTCCAGATAGGCCGGAGAGTCAGATAAAACTGATGGAATCGCGTAGTATGGCAAGTAGTGCATAAAGACAGGCGTACCATGTCCCAAGGCTTATCGACCGAAGTGGATGAGTTGCCAGATATCAGCCATCTGGCGATCGAAGATGATACCCCCGTGGATAACTTAGTTTCAGAAAAACAACAACGCTTATTGACAGAATCTCTCTACAGCAATACTTCTGTGCTGGGGGAGCGGCTTTTTTTAGTGGCAGCCAACGTGGGAGTATTTTATGCCAGTAGAAAACCACCTCTGGTACCGGACGCGTTTTTGAGCCTAGATGTGGAAGCCCCTCAGGATTGGACGCAGAAAAAAAATCGCACATACTTCGTTTGGGAATTTGGTAAGCCACCCGATGTAGTGATTGAAATTGTGTCTAATCAGGAAGGAAATGAACTGGATAGCAAACTCAAGGATTACGCCCGCATTGGTGTCGCTTACTATGCTGTATTTGATCCCTTGCAGCAACTGGGGGAGGTTGACCTGTACGTTTTTGAGAACCGGGCAAACCATTATCACGAATTGGAGCAACCCTGGTTTGCGCAGGTTGGTCTGGGGTTAACATTGTGGAACGGTAGGTTTGAGGGCAAGCAGGATCGCTGGTTACGTTGGTGTGATGCAACAGGAACAGTGATTCCGACAGGGGCAGAACGGGCGGACTTAGAGCACCAACGAGCCGAGCAAGAACATCAGCGAGCGGAACAGGAACGCCAACGGGCGGAACAGGAACGCCAACGGGCGGAACGACTGG
>NZ_JBRAGO010000065.1:0-9620 GCF_052746595.1 Leptodesmis sp. | reverse complement strand
GCGGAACAGGAACGCCAACGGGCGGAACAGGAACGCCAACGGGCGGAACGACTGGCGGCCCAATTGCGCTCACTGGGGATTGATCCGGATCCAGATCTGGATGCTTAGAGGGTGTTGAATGGCACGGACTCCTACGCTGACGTACGATCGTGGCACTTTGATCTTGCATCCACCTCCACGCGGTAAGGAGTGGATGGATTATGCCCTGTGGGACGATCGGATTGAGAAATTCCGAGTTCCGGCGATGCATTACCGTCCCTTGGTGTTGTCATTACGCAATGCAGCCGTTGAGGTAATCGATAATGCCAGGGAGTTCCAGGAGATTGAACTGGTACCCAGCCTGGAAATGACTCCCTATCCCCACCAACAAGAAGCCCTGGATGCCTGGAAGCAGGCTGGACGCATGGGAGTGGTGGTTCTGCCGACAGCCGCTGGAAAAACTTATCTGGCGCAACTGGCGATGCAATCCACGCAACGCAGTACGTTGGTGATGGTGCCCACTCTGGACTTGATGCATCAATGGTATGCCCATCTGGTGGCTGCCTTTCCGGATGTGGAAATTGGCCTATTGGGTGGGGGTTCTCGCGATCGCACGCCGATCCTGGTCGCTACCTACGATAGTGCCGCGATTCATGCCGAAACCTTGGGGAATCAGTACGCGCTGCTGGTATTTGACGAGTGCCATCATTTGCCCAGCGACTTTAATCGGGTGATTGCCGAGTATGCGATCGCGCCCTACCGCCTGGGACTAACGGCAACCCCAGAACGCACCGATGGCAAACACGCAGATTTACAGGTACTGATCGGGCCGGAAGTTTATCGGCGGACGGCGGAAGAACTTTCAGGAACGGCCCTGGCTCCTCACAAAGCGGTGCAAATTAAAGTGCATCTGTCACCCCAGGAACGGGAGCGCTATGAGCGATTGATTCAGACTCGTAACGCCTTTTTGCAAGAAGCTAACATCTACCTCAGTAGCACTCAGGGCTGGCAACGATTTGTTCAGGCCAGCGCTCGTTCCAAAGCAGGACGCAAGGCAATGCTGGCGCACCGGGAAGCGAAAGCGATCGCCTTTGGCACCGAAGGCAAACTGCGAGTCCTGGCGGATTTGTTAGCCAACCATTACCCGGAACGCACCCTCATCTTTACCGATGACAACACAACGGTGTACCGGATTTCTCAGGAGTTTCTGATTCCAGCGATCACGCATCAAACTGGTATTAAGGAACGTCATGATATTTTGACTCGCTTTAAGCAGGGAGAATACCGTACCCTGGTCGCTTCAAGGGTTCTCAATGAAGGCGTGGATGTGCCGGATGCCAGTGTGGCGATCGTCCTTTCAGGCACTGGCTCCAGCCGGGAATACATTCAACGCCTGGGACGCATTCTTCGTAAAGGAAATGATCCTGGCAAACTAGCACTTTTATATGAAATCGTGGCCGAAGATACCAGTGAAGAAAATGTCTCCCGCCGTCGTCGCAGCCAACCCACTCCCGCCCAACCCAAATCCCACCAGCTGGAACTCGTACCCCCTACCTCTGCTTATCAGGTTCTGCCCCAATCTCTTCCCCGTGCGGCTGAGCCAACTTCCGAATGGGACATGTAAAGGCCTTTTAAGGGACTCTTCGTAAAGACATTCCGCTGGAACATCTCTACAAACAAAAACAACAGATTGGAAACACTACCAGCGAATAGCCCCCTGCCTGCTATTTTCATTAGCGGTTCTTATTCTGATCCATCACAACTGCTTTACTGCGTCGTCGATACCAGCCGACGCCCAACAATCCCAGGGCCACGGCACTGCCAGCAATTTCTGAAGGCTCGGGAACCGCTGCCGCTCCATCATCGGGAGCAGGATCAGGGTGTGGGCCTGGTTGAGGATCAGGCTGCGGGGATCTTAGCGTGTAGGCTACCGTACCAACTGCCACTCCAGAATCATAGGGATTATCTCCTTCTACATTGCCGACCCTAAACTCGTGCCCCAGAATAAAGAAACCTACAGGCGCTTGAGGCGCGACAACCAGAAAGCTCAACCCCCCAGACGTTTCGGACAAGGGGAAAAATACTCGAGGATAATCAACGCTCAGATCCCGCTCCTGGTTTTCGGTATATGTATTTTCTAAAAAGTCGAATTGTACTGTGAGATTGTTTTCTATGCGATTTGCACAGACGGTTGAAACGCCCCCACTCCTACAGGGCACCAGTTGGGTGGAGCCATCGAAACTGAAGCTGCCATTATACTTGCCGATGTAAGCACCCGTATAAACATCGACCGTAAAGTCATAGGTGACGGTCGCCCCATGGCAGCTTTGGAGTTCAGCACCCCAACCATAGCAGCAATACCTGCCACTGTTGATATAAGAGCTTTTGAAACTGATACTATGAAGGGCCTTTGGTCATTCATTACACTAAGTGAGAGATAAGGCAAGAGGCAAATAATCAGGCTTCAGCAAGTTCTGTTAAAAGTTATAGGTAAACAATATTACAAAAATCTAAATAATTTTACGGATGCAATAGTAAATAGGACGTTCAAGGATCAAGATCAGGCAGAGGCAAAAAGTTCCCGATTCTTGAATTTAAACTTGTCCAAGTTCAGAACCAGAGTTTCTCTGATTGGAAAATGACCAGTTCTGTAACTGGATCTGGTTTAATTTCTTTCTACCAGGCCATCCGCCCCTGACCCGGCTAATTATGTAGATACTCCCTAGTGAGATTAACTAAAAGTCTGCTTCGTGGCTAGTGAATTTACAGTGGCCTTATCAAGACCGCATAGAGTCCTCATTTTCAGAAAGAAATGTAAAATTTGTATAACTTTCCTCTTATTATATTAATTTTTATCTCGTTGTTTTTCAGCCAAATTTGGCAAAAACTTTATTAGGATACTAAAATGTAATACAAAAAATACTTGTAGTACGACGATCATTCCAGGGGGCTGAGTCAAGACCGCGATCGCTCGATAGCCGGATGAAGAAAAATTGTGTTACTAGAGCAGTGGAAGTATGGCCAAGTTTCAGGACATTGTGTATTTCTACCGTAAATACTGGCTAATCTCCCTCCTGAGTGTGGGGGCGATGAGTCTATTTGAAATCATCGATCTGGTTGTCCCTTACGCAATTGGACAGATTCTGAATCTGTTATCTAACCAGCCCCTCGATCGCCCCGTTCAATCCCTGGTTGCCTTTACCGCTCAGGTTACAGGTCAACCACCGGATCAATCCTTATCTTTAATTGTGCTGCTCGTTTTGGTTGGAATTATATCGGTTGGGAGGGCACCCATTCAGCCCTGGCTCGGCCCCTGGTTTAACTGGGATACCGCATTTCGTGCCCGTCGGGATTACGCTCGAAAAGCTTTAGAAAAGGTGCTGACCTTGCCTCTGGAGTTTTACGACGAAAACAATCCCGGACGAATTGCGGCACGGGTTGCTAAAGGACTATCTAACCATACCTGGACGTACCCCGAAGTGACGGGCCAATTGATTCCCAAACTCTTCCGGGTCGTTGGTATCTTTGTCGTGATCTGGTTGATTGAATGGAAAATCGCTCTCCTGCTGCTCGTTTCCTTCATTGGCATCCTTACCTTTAGCTTCTCCGGGTTAAAGAAACTGGCCGATCAGGAAGAGAAACTTGACAAATATATGGAGGATACCGAAAGCCGCACCTCTGAGATCATCACCAACATTAAGACCGTCAAGGCGTTTGCTACGGAAGCACAGGAACTGACTCGACAGCAACAACGGCTCGATCGCGAGTTCAAAGTACTGGACTACCGCATTCACAAAGGTTATGTCATTCTGGCCAGTTGGGAACGCACAATTGTGCAAACCTGTGTCTTTTTGGTATTGGTGTTCACCCTGCTGGCAGCCGTGCAAAACCAGATTTCGATCGGTCACTTCATTACCATCCTGACGGTATCCAGCATGGCTTATGCAGAAGTGGAACCGATCTGCCAATTGGCCGAAGTATTCGCCCGTCGTTATGCCTCCATGATGCGGTTCCATGAGTTCATGCAACTGGCTCCAGGTGAGGATGCAGGTAATCTGGTGATCGATCCCACGACGGCTCCAACCTACCAATTCACAGGTAAGGTAGACTTCTCACATCTGACCTTTAGCTACAATCCCGGTCGCCCGGTATTGCAGGACATCAACCTGCTGATTGCCCCCTATCAAACCGTGGCACTGGTGGGACGCTCCGGCTCTGGTAAATCTACGCTGGTGAAGTTACTGTTCCGCTACTTTGAACCCGATAAAGGTGCGATCTTAATTGATGGTCAGGATATTCGCACGCTAGATATTACGGCCTACCGGAAACGCCTGGCGATCGTCCACCAGGAGGTTGATATCTTCAACGGTACGCTGTTGGACAACCTCACGTATGGCAATCCTACAGCCACTCTGGAGCAGGTTAGAGAAGCCTGTCGGATTGCCCAGGCAGATGAGTTTATCCAGCATATGCCGAAAGGGTATGCCACGATCGTCGGTGAGCGAGGGGTGCGCCTTTCTGGAGGACAGCGTCAACGGATTGGCATTGCCCGGGCTCTGATTATGAATCCGGATGTGCTGGTATTTGACGAGGCCACTTCCAGCCTGGATTACGAGTCGGAACGGGCGATTCAACTGGCGATGCGATCGATCTTGGGTACCCGCACCCTAATCATCATTGCCCATCGCCTCAGTACTGTGCGGGAAGCGGACAAGATTGTGGTGCTGGACAAAGGCCGGATTGCCGAAGTGGGTAGCCATGATGAATTACTCAATTACGGTGGAATTTATCAGCGACTACACGCTTTACAGGAAACTGGGGAACTCTTAGCTTAAGGGAGAACTCTTAGCTTCAGACAGCAAAACTATGAAATTTCGGTTAACCCATTCCCATTACAGGCTGGATAGCCAGCACCAGTTCATAATGGGTTTGGGTCAACCAAGACTTTTCAGGTGTGCGATCGCATTTCTGAACCTTATCTCAGTCTAGAACTGGAGTTTCTCCGAGCGGAAAACGACCGCTTTCTAGATGAACTTAGTTGAGGTAGGTTTTCTACACCAATGTTTACCCAGAATTTACGGATAGGGTTTATATTACGTGCATCAATTAAGATAAGGCCATCAATGTTTTTATTGATCAGCAGTCGGAAGTTCAGATGTCTCCATTAAAAATATAAAAAGCTGAAGAGGATGGAAAGGTTGAGATGGACAACGATCAGGCTTCCCGAGCATCACTCAGTAACGGCGACCTGCGGCGATTTCAGTGGTTGCCTTTAGCCAATCCCTCTCAGCCCGATGAAGGCGGATTAAACCTTGGTCAGGTGGTGGCTCTTTGCGGCGTAGATTGCCAGTCATTGCGGGTGTCACGACCCTAGTTGCATCTGCTGCGGTACTCAAGGCGTTAACCAGCACTCCCACCTATCAGGGCAGCTTTGAAATCCTCACCAAACCTGTGGCCGTTGAAACCCAGGTGATTTCTTCTGCTCCCCAAACCTTAAGCAACAAAGAGCAGGATGAAAAAGGGCAGGTTGACGACATAAAGTTGAAATTGTTGACCAGTCCTAAACTGCTAGATCCCATCGCCAAGCAACTGCGATCGAAATATTCGAACATTACCTACGACCAACTAGCAGCCTCCCTCAAGATAACACCCATCCCCAAAGCGGAGATTTTGAGTGTAAGTTTTCAGGACACAGATCCTGAGAAAGTGAAAGCCGTTTTGAAGCGAGTTTCGGAAGCTTATCTGAAATATAGCTTGGAAGAACGGTTAGCCGATGTGCGCCAGGGGATTGAGTTTGTTGATAATCAATTACCTCAGTTGCAAAAGCGAGTGGCAGACATTCAAGATAGGCTGCAAGCATTCCGTCAGCAATATAATCTAATCGATCCTGAATCTACTGGGAAGGAGCTATCGGCACAAAGCCTTGCAGTAGGGCAACAGTTGATCGAGGCTCAGATTAAATTAAGCGAAGTCCGTGCCATCTATGCCGACTTAAACAATCAACTGGCTCAATCAACCAAGGATGAGTCGGCTGCCTCTTTTGTCCTGCAAGACAATAGACGGTATCAGGCTTTACTGGGCCAACTGCTGGAGGTAGAAAGCCAGATTGCTAAAAAATCCAGTACATTTCGAGAAACGGCTCCCCATATTCAAGTCCTGGAAGGGCAGCAGAAAAACTTGCTCCCTCTACTCCGGCGAGAAGGGCAGCGGGTTCAAGAGCAGGCGGCCAGTAGAATTCGAGATCTAGAAGCTCGCGTGCAAATTCTCACCCAGGCTCAAAACGCTTTAAATCGACGCATTAAACAATTGTCTACTGTTTCTCGACAATATACTGACATTCAGCAGGAACTCAAAATTGCCACGGATAACCTGAATCAGTTTTTAACCAAGCGAGAAGCTTTGCGCATTGATGCGGGGCAACGCAAAACCCCCTAGCAGATTCTCACCCCTCCCGGAGAACCCATTCCATCGATTTCTAATGTTAAACGGATGGCCATGTTAGGGGTGATTCTAGGCGTCTTGCTGGGAGTGGGCGTTGCTTTGTTACTGGATAAGTTGAGTAACGCAATTCACACTCCTAATGACATTAGGAACCTCGCTAAGCGACCAATCCTGGGTGTCATTCCCTTCAATCCACATAAGGAAATCTACAGTCGCCGTCTATCTTGCCCAGGCAGCGGCGGCACTGGGGCAACGAGTATTACTGGTGGATACCGACCTGCGATTGCCTCAAGTGCATAACCGCCTGGGATTGCTAAACACCTACGGCCTCAGTTGGAACATCTTTTATCACTACGCTACCTGCCCCAATAATGCTGCCTTTGCCAATCGTAACACCGTCTAGCACTCTGACTCCCGTGCCCAGCCAACAGTCATCTTCGATCACTATCCCTTTGTAGCTGTGCCCCTGCTGGTTCATCGGTTGGGTCGGATCTGCAAAGTTGTGATTACTGGCATAAATACTGGAATGGGAGGCAATCAAACAGTTGATGCCAATTTTGATATCCCGATAAGCAGGTATAGGGACCAATATAGGTGCGATCGCCAATCGAAATCTCTCCAGAACCACTGTGAGCCTTAATGCTAACGCCCAAATCCAAAGTCACTCCATTTCCAATGATGAGATGACTTTGCGAATCGAGTACTTCCAGACTGACACGAGAACGAAGAATAACCTGCTTGCCAAACTGAATGCCATCTGCGCCAATCAAATAGACACCGGGTTCAATATTAGACGACTGGCCAAGCTCCTGGAAAACGAAACGATAGCAGGCTCGACGTAAAGAGACACCAACGGAGTAAGGAACCCACCCTAATAAACTATGAAGGAGTCTACCTAGCTTAACGGATGGTATGGTTTGGCTCCAGTGATTCAAAAACCCTGACAGAATGGCTGCAACTTTTTGTTAGGTAAGCCTGCATAGCATTATCTTAATGCATTCCCCGTAAAAACCCTATCGAGATTTTCAAAGGGACTCTATAGAATTTTCTTACTTAATCTCTCATCAAACTGCCCACATAAACAGTGGCTTTGCTTTCCCCGAGTTGCAAGTTGACACAATTTGATGTTAACTCGACATCATAATTGAAACCAATCCCTTGAGCTACATAACGTCCGTCTTCAGTCCGTCTGAGCAAAATCCTGGTATTCTGAGGTGTTTCACGAACCATTAAAGACTTGACTCCTAGCAGAATCGCAAAATAGAGACTAGGATTCTGATCTAGAATACCGAGCGATCGCTCCTTTGGTGAAAAAACTGTCTGGTAGAAAGGACTTCGGTGGAATTGAGAAATAGGTGGCAAACTGAATAGAGTTGAAGAGGATAAACCTGAATCTGATTCAACGACAGTTGTCCCTAAAAGATTGTTGCTGCCTGATTTCAACTCCTTCCCCTCAATGTCCTCAACCACAAGCTTAAAAATTTCACTGGAGGTTGGATGAATGGAAGAAGTGAGCCAGTGAGTATCTGTGACTGGCAAATCAATTAGCATAGAAGCGAGGGAGATGAGTTCGGAAGCATCTCGATGGCAAATATGGATTGCTTCAACCTTTTTTTCCTGAGGATTGTAAAGGTACCACGGTTTACCAGTTTCTTGGTGCACAGCAGACCATCCCAGCCTCTTAAAATCAACGGATTGCCAGTTCTGATACAGAAGGGTACAGGGGGAACCCACCATTGCTAACGATTTTCGGGCGTGGAGTCTAACAGGTAAATGAGTAAAGTCGTTCATTTGGATACACCGCCCACTCGCCCAGGCGTTAGCAAGTTGTTTCGCTTGCAATTCTGCTTCTGTGGCAGAGAGAAAGCCAGAGGCATCTCCTAAAACGAAAATATCGGAACGGTCTATGATGTTCGATTGCTTCAGATCAACGTCCAGGATCGTTTTTGAAATGCCATCAATAGGAGGCAGATTGAGTTCTGGTACCCCGTCATACATCAGGTAGTCAAACTCAATCTGTTTAGATTGTCCCTGTACTTTGATCGATAGACACTTTCCCTGACGCTTTTCAATTCTGACAGGTGAGAGAATCTCGATGCCTTGTTTGTTGAGTTCTCGTTTGAAGTATTGAAAGGATGGCAAATGGCTCAGTAAAGGGGAGGCAGTAAACACAACGGTTGTTGCTAATCCCCGATCTACCGCAATACTGGCATAGGTCAATGAGGCAATATTTCCATCTGAAACAATCACCAGTTTTCCAGAGCTAATCTCCCAAAACTCTTTTAAAGAACAGGTGGGTTCCAATAAAGGTGAGGGAATTTGCCGATTACTTGTCGCCAGAACCAAACGGTCAAACTTGCAGGTTTCGCCTGTCTGGAGAATAACCTCGTGTCCCTGGATAGCGGTTACCTCTCCCTGAACCAGAGGGTAGCCGAGTTCCTTAAAGCTCTGTTCGGTTGCGTTGCGGAGCCATGTAATAAAGGCTTTACCTTTTTCGATCGCAATGCTGGGCTCTTCATCCCGGTGAGCAGTGTAATACTCGGATGGCATACAGCCATAGTTCACGCATTTGCCGCCATAAGCCTGATCACGGGCAATAGTGGTGACGTTCGTATAACCGAAGCGATGGAGCGATCGCACGAATGTGAGCACTGCAATACCCACTCCAACCACCACAATGGCTTCATCCCGACGAACGGGTGTCTCTATCAACGGAGAAGTTCGTAGCCACTTGATTGGATTGATGGAGTGGAACTTTCCCATATTAAATCGAACTTTATAGAACAGACCCCGCTCAAAAGCCCAAGCAAATGAGTTAAACAGTTGTTTGCCCAGATTGACACTATCGAGCGATCGCGAGAACGGTAGCGACGGCACAATGGTTAGAGTGGCTGATACTAACTTGAAAATTGAACCCTGCGTTAATTGAGTCATGGACTGTTGTGATCCAGGGTCTTCCCTGGCGATGAAACACCTGAATTTCGTCCATTCGTAGTTGAATTAGTTCAGGAGTCGTTTTTTAAAGCTTCTTTTGCACAAAAGATGCCACACAGATGCAGGCGAGGTTCTAGTTTGAGGAGTGTATAGGAAACTTCCTCAACGCTAAACAGGCTTTGATAAAAATCATGGGAACGATAGTTAAAAGTGGGTGCGTGTCACCTTCTTGGTAGGAAAATTAGGCTAGAGGAGAAGAATATCCC
>NZ_JBRAGO010000064.1:0-26454 GCF_052746595.1 Leptodesmis sp. | reverse complement strand
TTAAACAGAATCGTGACATCATCTCGCTGAATGATGCGAAACTGCACATCCATTAAATAGGCCATGGCATCAAAGGAGAAGTGCCCCACCACTAATAGGGCAACTGCCAGGGAAATGCCAATGATAGATAGCAGAGACTGAATCGGCTTACGTTCCAGATTACGGAGAATAATTCGACCCACAGGAGACAACCAGCGTTGCAACCCCAATCGCTCGATGATGGTGCGGTGAAACTGGGCAGGAGGTTCGGGGCGCATCGCTTCTGCAGGAGGCAGAGAGATCGCTCGTTTGACGGCTGCAAAAGCCCCCAGCAAAGCCGAACTACCACTGATCAGAATGGCGACGATCGCGGTTTCCGATTGTACCTCATACTGCAACAGGGGAAAGCGGTAAAACTCGGTATACAGACGGGTTAGAGAGGCACCCAACCAGAGGCCCGTAATCGTGCCGACGATCGCCGTTCCCACAAACACAATCACCAGCACCAGTTTGAGAAAGTGACTACCGATTTGCCAATTGCTGTAGCCAAAGGTTTTCAGAATAGCGATTTGATCGCGCTGAGTGCTGATCAACCGGGTCAGGACAATGTGCAGCAGAAAGGCTCCAATGCCCAGAAAAATTGCGGGTAGGATCATTGCATGCGCCTTAAGCTGGGTAATCTCGTCGGATATAAAGCGATTGGAAATCTGATCCTTTCGCTGAATCGCCCCAAAGCCACCGTAGGGAGTGAGGAGGCGATCCAACCGAAAGATGACATCGCTAACATTCGCTCCTGGACTTAGGGTTAAGGCCACATCGTTAAAGGCTCCATCCATATCGAAGGCCGCTCCCACTGCTTTCTGCCCCATCCATAGCACCCCGAGTCGTTGATTATCGGGGAAAAAATCTCCAGGGCGAATTTCGTATACATACTCTGGAGAGAGGGCAATGCCAACAATTCGCAACGATTGCCAGCGACCGTTGATGATCGCTCCCAGACGATCGCCCAGCTGTAAATGATTGGCGATCGCAAAAGCTTCACTGACCAGCACTTCGTCCTGACCCGGTTCTATGTAGCGTCCCTGCCGCAGGTATAAGTCATTCAACATGGGGCGTGGGGTTTCAGAAATCGATACCAACCGCCCTGTGGCAGGCTCTCGATGACCGGAAATATCCAGAGTAACTTCCATGACAATTCGGGTTTGCACCTCCGCCACACCCGGGATAGCGTGAATTTGTTCTATTAAGGAATCTGGTGCCCGCTTCAGTTGTGCAAATACCTGAGCAAAACGGTACTCGTAATAGGTTGCCTGAGTCAGCTTCAAGGATTGGTAGGTGCCGCTCATGGCGACGAAGATGGCAATGCCACAGGCGACGATCAACGCGATCGCCAGCCCCTGTCCCCACAAATGCTACAAAGCCCGAATCAGTTTTTTATCCAGCGCTTGCATGGCGATCGGTTTAACTCACCTATGTCCTACTCTGCCAACAGAACATGAGGAACTTGTGAAGGAGTCGAGGGAACAATCGTCTTGGAGTTTCTGTGAGGGTTCGATAAAATCACCTGCTGACCTTCCATCCGTCCTTTCTGCTGGAAACCGTTCGTGCTCTTGAAAATGGCATCATAAGTTTAGTGTTAGTCAGCGATAGTTGTGACGGATCAATTTCCATTCCAGATTGTTGTGATTGGAGGAGGGGCAGCGGGCCTCTTTGGGGCGATCGCCTGTGCTGAAGCTCATCCTGAAACACGAGTAATTGTGCTAGAGGCGGCCCATCAGCCATTAGCGAAAGTACGGATTTCTGGAGGTGGCCGCTGTAACGTTACCCATGCCTGTTTTGATCCGGCTCTCCTGGTACAAAACTATCCCAGAGGAGGAAAAGCCTTGCGGGGAGCCTTCAGTCGCTTCCAGACTAAAGACACGGTGGAGTGGTTTGCGGCCCACGGGGTACGGTTGAAAACCGAGGCTGATGGTCGCATGTTTCCGGTAACAGATGATTCAGTGACGGTTGTTGATTGCTTGATACAGTCAGCCAGGAATGCAGGCGTGCAAATTCGGACTGCCGTTGCAGTCCAATCAGTGACGAAGCTTGGCGATCGGTTTCATCTGCGGCTCAAATCGGGAGAGATGTTGTCAGCAGATCGGCTGTTACTGGCTACGGGCAGCAATCCAGCCGGATATGCGATCGCGCGATCGCTAGGTCACACCCTCGAACCGCCAGTTCCCTCTTTATTTACATTTCAGATCAGCGATCCTCGATTGAGTAACTTAGCCGGAGTATCTGTGGCCTCGGCTCACCTGCGCTTGCAAGTAGAGAATAGCCCTAGCCTGGAGCAGACTGGCCCCGTGCTGATTACTCATTGGGGCTTAAGTGGGCCAGCCGTTCTCAAACTTTCTGCCTGGGGAGCCAGACTGCTTCATGACCATCACTATCAGGCTTCCTTGAGAATTAACTGGGTGTCTCAAACGAATCCAGAGAGTCTGCGGCAGCAGGTACTGGCCGTTCGTTCGCAGCTAGCCAAAAAATCGATCATGGCGAATTGCCCCATTCCGATTCCTCGGCGATTGTGGGAACGGTTAACGGTGGCGGTGGGAATTGCACTGGGCGATCGCTGGGCAGAGTTATCCAACAAAGCTTTAAATCAATTGCTGCAAGAAATAACCCAGGGCCAATTTCTGATCCGGGGCAAAGGAGTCTTCAAAGAAGAATTTGTCACCTGTGGCGGCGTTCGTTTGCAGGAAGTCGATTTTAAGACCATGCAAAGTCGCCAATGTCCCGGCCTTTACCTGGCGGGCGAAATTCTGGACATTGATGGCGTGACGGGTGGCTTCAACTTCCAAAGTGCCTGGACAACCGGATGGCTGGCAGGACAGGCAATAGGAAACGGCAAGCAAACCTTGTGAGTTCCATGCCTGGTTGAGGTTGCGAGGAGTGACGCCATCGCACCCTTACTAGAGAGGTAATAGAGATGCAGACGGTTAAACCCGTCTGCATTTATCGGTACGCGAAATAGACGCGAGCATCAAAGCCCTGCGATCGCAGAAAGTAGCTCTGGGATTGAGCCGCATCATAATCTCTGAAGCTGCCAGCATTGATGAATTCACCTGGTAAAGCCGCGTCTCGAAACGCACCAGGAACAAACTGTCTTACCCAAGACAACTGATTGGGCACATTACCACCTGTTGGGGGAACCACTACAACGTAAGGGCCGCCTCGCCAGCCAATAGCAGGAGGAACAGGGGGCGCAATACCAACAGGGGGAGAAACAGAACCTGGCCTACAACCACCAAAGTTGCCCGCGACGTATTCTGTAGCCACCCATCCCCCTGTGGTAACCCGCCGCCAGGTATAGCAATTGGCAAACACAGGTCTGCCCGTCAACTCCAGAAACGCGCCATCCGGGGCACCCCCAATAATGGGGAAGTGCAGACCAGGACCAGAACGAATGTTTAAGCCAATCCCACTGTTGGTAGATACCACACCAGAGCGATCGGGTGGAGTACTTCTGCGGGCTGCGGGATAACTCCCGCGTCTCCAGTAATGGCGGCTTTGAGCCAGGGTCTGATCCGCATGAATGCCCAATCCCAAAAGGGCAATCGTGGCACTCAAAAAAGTTAGCCCAGCCAGTGTTGGAATTTTCCAAACTTGATGTTTAATGGAGCAGAGTTGCCCCACTGAAGTGGAATCTTGATGTGCAGAAGCAGACTGCACAACATTAATAGGTTTCATATTCAAGAGTGAGGTAAATAACACAGAAAGCCACAACCCTATTAAGCAGATAACAGGAGAAGAAGCTATGTTTTAAACCTAACAGAACCCTATATCATGCGCCTAGGGTGGAAAAGCAATTCATTCTTGTTAAAAATCTTAATTATCTACTTTAGGTGCCCTGTTGTCCGGCTATTTCGCTATCCGGGCCATTGCTTTTTGGCTTAAAATTTAGATCTAATTTTTATGTAGTAATGCCGAATGTGACTACTTGCATATTTATATGTATTAACAAAATCATATTTATGTACCAGGCAAGTCATATTTACATACTAGATAGCTAAGCTCAACCAACTTCTGGATTTGGTTTTCATTAGTTGTTGGTAAAAACAAAGAACAGATGACAAAAGACAGTAAAACAAGTAGCCTGTTAAGCCGTTGACCAGTTCTTTCACGATCGCCTACGACCATCCCAACGGCATTCTGTTTTGTGGGGACTCATTAAATTGGTTGCTCACCCTACCAGATGAGGTGGCTGATTTAATTATTGCTGATCCTCCCTACAATCTCAAAAAAGCCAATTGGGATTGTTTTGCATCTCAGGAGGTTTGCATTCATTGGTCAATACAATGGATAACTCAAGCCGCCCGGATTCTGAAACCGACAGGCTTCCTTTACATCATGGGTTTTTCGGAGGTGTTGGCTGATCTCAAAGCTCCGGCCAGTCGGTTGTTTTGGGGCTGTCGCTGGTTAATTTGGCACTACAAGAACAAGGCGAATCTAGGCCAGGATTGGGGGCGATCGCACGAAAGTATCCTACTACTTCGCAAGTCTAGTTCTGCCAAGATGAATATTGACAATATTCGAATTCCCTATGGCAATCACATCCTGAAATATCCCGATCGCACGCAGGCGGAAACCAGTCAGTATTGCTACGCCAAGTCCACGAATCTGGAGCAGAACTGACAACCTAATCCACGCGGAGCCAAGCCCAAAGATGTGATTGAAATTCCTACCCTCTGTAATGGAATGCCGGAAAAAAACTCCCCGCCCTACCCAAAAACCGGAGGAGCTAATCCGAAAATTTGTGCTGGCTTCCTGCGATCGCGATGATCTGGTGATTGATTCCTTTTCCGGTTCAGGAACAACGCTGGTTGTCGCAGAACAACTGGGCCGGAAATGGTTAGGTTGTGAGATCAATCCGGAATACAATCAATGGGCAATTCAACGCCTGAAAACCATGCAACACCTCAGCGATCAGGAGTGGTTTTGGCGTGATAGAAAAGCTGCAGAACGCCGCCGCCGTATCCGGATTTGATCCCTTGGTTGAAGAATTGAGGAGAGTCAACGTGATCTGTCACCACAAAGCGATCAGTCAACTGAATGAATTAAATTTCATACTGACTCTCGGTAAACACCTTCATCGCACGGGCCAATTCAGCCGCCACTTCTGGACGGGAGAACTCTGGGGGAGGCAATTCACCGCGACACAGCATTTCTCGCACCTTAGTACCCGATAGATGAATCCGTTCCTCCGGCAGGCTAGGACTGGTTTTAGTGGTACCCATGGATTGCGTGCGGGTGCAGTAAAAGGCGTGCTCAAACTTGAGGGGAATAATGCCTAACTCCTCTGGCTTGAACTCATCAAAAATGTACTGAGCATCGTAGGTGCCGTAATAATCTCCCACACCCGCATGATCGCGACCCACGATGAAGTGAGTACAGCCGTAGTTCTTCCGTACCAGGGCATGGAAGATCGCCTCACGGGGGCCAGCGTAACGCATCGCCGCCGGATTAATCGCCAGAATCACCCGATCTTTGGGAAAGTAGTTTTCCAGCATGATTTCGTAGCAGCGCATCCGCACATCTGCCGGAATGTCATCTTCCTTCGTCGCACCGACCAGGGGATGCAGAAACAGGCCATCGACAATTTCCAGCGCACATTTAATGATGTATTCGTGAGCACGGTGAATCGGGTTGCGGGTCTGGAAGCCAACGATCGTCTTCCACCCTTTCTCCCGAAACAACGCTCGTGATTTTGCCGGATCAATCTGATAGGTGGGAAATTTGGGGTGGGGATCCCGTTGCATCAGCCAGACTGGCCCTGCCAGATTCACAGGCCCCTGCTGATAAACCACCAGCACCCCTGGATGCTTCTCTTCATTGGTGCGATAGACATGCAACGCTTCATGAACCTTATCGTAGTGGTACTTCTGGGTCAGTTCCAGGACACCCACAAACCGCCCTTTGGCATCATCCAGCCGCACCAGACTGCCTTCTTGCAACGGTTCCGCTACCGCTTCAGACACGGATAGAGTGATGGGAATTGACCAGGGTAAGCCGTTGGCCAACCGCATATTGTCCACTACAGAGCGATAATCGGCTGCTTCCATGAAACCCGTGAGCGGACTGAATCCCCCGATCGCGATCAGTTCCAGATCAGAGACAGCCCGTTCATCAAGCTGCACGACTGGCAGATGATCGGCCTTATCGAGAAATTCCCGGCGTTGCTCTGCTGTCGCAATACGATTGACCAGTTGCCCGCCATGCGGGGCGATGCTGTCTTGATAGAGAGTCATAGAAGGAGATTAACGGGAGATTTAACGACGACTTTTTTTACGCTCAGAGCGCTTATCCTGATCCTGGCGACGGCGATCGCGCCAGTCTACAATGGTCAAGTAAATGACCCCGCCGCTCACAGCCACCAATAAACCAAAGGCTGCAAACATTAAGACATTAAGTACTGAATAAGATTCCACAGGGACTCCTGAACAGTCTTAGAAGCCGTTACGTGCCCATACCACTAGCGAGATGGAAAACGTAAACACAACCAGCAAACCAACCCAACCGAGTGACAGAATATCCATAGCTTTTTGTGAAACAACCGTTACAAATTCACTGCAAGACTGATCATAGTTCAAAGTGGGAATCGGTTGGCAGGGAAGGAATAAAGGGATGATGGAAAAATTAGGAGCAAATTGGGGATTAGGGATTAGGGATCAGGGTATTTTTAGTTAAGTGAAGGGGTAAAGGGGTAAAGGGGTAAAGGATGGCTCAGGTTGCAGATGGTACTCGAAAAGTGATTTCCGCTAATCTCATGGGGACTTTGAGTTGGCAGGAACGGTGGCAATCTTTGAAGGCAGGGATGGTGGGAGCGATCGCGGCGGGACTGCTGTTTGGCCTGCTTACTGTCCTGGAAATCCAACTGCTGGCTCTGGATCTGCCCATCCTCCTATCTGGGTTTCACCGGGCCTGGGGAGTTTCCTTCCTGATCAGTCTGACGATCGCAATGCTGGCGGGCTTCTTGTTTGCTGTTACCTACCGCTATGTGACCCGCCAGGATCAAAATTTTCATCTGGGATCGGGAGCGGTGATAGCTTTTGGATTAGTAAGAGGTCTGGCCCAGGTGGATGTGGCGGTGCAGGCTCAGTTTGCTCCCGTGACGCTGGTGCTCCTGGTACTGGAGAGTGTGCTGCTGTTTGCGGGACTACGCCTGGTGTTGGATGCAGCGATCGCGCAGGGTTGGCTGAAACCATTTTCCAGTTCCTAGACGGATTGTGAGGTGATTTCTGGAAAGAAGAAGGTGACTTCAATCCAATTCCCTTGATAATAGGAGAGTGAATATATCATCTAAGCTCAGTTCCTTTCTAAATTCATGCAGACCAGCGATCGTCCGCTTAATATTTCCTCAAATTTGACCTTGCCCAATCGAACAGCCTCCGTCAGTCGTCGCACCGGAGAAACGGACGTGCAGGTCACCCTCAATCTGGATGGTATCGGGCAATGCACCGCCAAAACAGGAGTGCCATTCCTGGATCACATGCTGCACCAGATTGCTGCTCACGGGCTGATTGATCTGGAAGTGCAGGCCACGGGTGATTATGAGATTGACGATCATCACACCAATGAAGATGTAGGGATTACTTTGGGCATGGCGCTACATCAGGCGTTAGGCGATCGCAAAGGAATTGTTCGTTTTGGCCATTTTCTGGCTCCCCTGGATGAAGCCCTGATTCAGGTGGCACTGGATTTCTCCGGTCGGCCTCATCTCAGCTATGGGTTACAAATTCCCACTGAGCGAGTCGGCACCTACGATACGCAACTGGTACGAGAATTTTTTGTGGCGATCGTCAACCATGCCAAACTCACCTTACATATTCGCCAACTAGATGGCATCAACTCCCACCATATTATCGAAGCCACCTTCAAAGCCTTTGCGCGATCGCTGCGGATGGCTACAGAAGTCGATCCTCGCCGGGCCCACACCATTCCCAGTTCCAAAGGCATACTTTGAAGAAGTTAAGAGTGAAGAGTTGAGGGTTAAGAATTAAGAGTGATATCTTTTAACTTTCAACTTTTCACTGTCCACTCTCAACTCTCATCCTATGCCTCTTAACATTGGTGATCCTGCACCCGATTTCAGTCTTCCAGATGCAAATGGTAATCTGGTCAAGCTGGCTGACTTAAAAGGTCAGCGAGTCGTTTTGTATTTTTACCCGCGTGACAATACACCCGGTTGCACGAAAGAAGCCTGTGCATTTCGGGATAGCTATGCAGAGTTTCAAGATCGAGAAGTGGTTATCCTGGGTGTCAGCACAGATGATGCCAAATCTCACGAGAAATTTGCCACGAAGTATAACCTGCCCTTTCCCCTCCTGATTGATGCGGAGGGAGCAGTAGCAGCGGCCTATGACAGCTACGGCTTGAAGAAATTTATGGGCAAGGAATACATGGGAATTACCCGCAATACCTTCGTGATTGGCCCGGATGGTAGGATTGAAAAGATTTATAAGAAGGTTAAACCAGAAGCGCATGTGGCAGAGGTTTTAGCAAATCTTTAATCGTTGACGTAGTTTAATCCAGCCCTTCTTGAGTCTTCTGCATGACCAACCGCTTAGAATTAAGTCAGTGCAGTTTCAAAGGGCCGCTGAAGGGTGGAAGCTGCTGAAATAGTGACTGAATGAGGATAATTTGAGGGTGTGTTTGCCTGCCATAAGTTGTAATCTCTACATTTTCGGGCTGTGCTTTTGACTATGCGTTGGTTGTGGCACTTTGCACAAGCTGTCTTAGGGATTTTGTTCCGTCACCCCGTTACTGGAACCAGTGTGATTCCTATCCTTCCCGATGGCCGAATTGTGCTAATTCAGCGGAGCGACACGGGCAAGTGGGCGTTACCGGGTGGCATGGTGAATTGGGGAGAAGACATTGCTACCTCAATCCAGCGGGAGTTAGAGGAAGAAACCGGATTGGAGGTAGCCAAGATTTGCCGACTGGTAGGAGTTTATTCTTCCCCGGAACGCGACGGTCGGGTGCATTCGATTTGTGTGGTGGTCGAAGTGCAGGCTACTGGATCTCTGAAAATCAACGATCAAGTAGAAGTGATAGATGTTCAAGCCTTTGCCCCAGCCGATATTCCCATTGGCACGCTGTCCCATGATCACGATCGCCAATTGAAAGATTATTTCGCGGGTTACACCACCTTAGCCTGAGAAGATGTTTGAGCAGCCACGTTTGCCTTGCAGAGGAGCGTGGCATGCAGTTAAGGATCTCTGAAAAACACTGCCAACCTGTTACCCGAATGCTACGCCCTTACAAATCTATAGGTGCTGGTATACTGGCAACCAGTTGTTCTCCCTGCCATTCCAGCGTATCGCCTATTTTTTCGCCAGTATGGTAAGCCGCTAATAGAACTTCACTGGTTTTTCCCCAGGCGATCGCTCCGGTGGCATCCAACCCGATCGCGCCCAAATCTCGCTGATTCCGATGGGCCTCCTTAAAAGTGCGTTCAAAGGCTTGATGCAGTGATAACCCATCCGTCACGCGAATGACAATCCGGGCAGCCAGACACTCATCAATAATGTCTTCCCCAATGCCTGTACAACTAATGGCTGCGTCCGCCGTGGCATAGTTTCCGGCAGGCATGGCCGAATCACTGACCCGTCCAATTCGCTCAAAGCCCTTGCCTCCCGTGGACGTACCCACCGCCAGTCGGCCCTGATCATCCAGCGCCACGACCCCGATCGTCCCCCGGCCTGCAGAATCTTCCACCAGTTCTTTTTCGGCAATCACTCCAGCCATTTCTTTCTCAAAGTTTTCCGATCGCTCATGCATCCACTCCTGCAGACGAATATCAGTCATGGGGTTGTAGGGGGGCAGTTCCAGTTCTCGTAGTAACTCCATCGCCCCGTAATCCGACAGCACACGATCAGCCGACTCCTGCAAGGCATGGGCTAATCGGATTGGATTTTGCACCCGCGACACATTAATTACCCCACTGAAACGTTGCGCTGGCCCATTCATCAGGGAAGCACTCATGCGAATTTGACCATCTGACTGCAGCACTGACCCGGTTCCAGCATTAAAGCGGGGATCATCTTCCAGTAATTGGCAGCCCTTGACCACCGCTTCCTGAGCCGTCGCTCCTGCCAGTAGCAGCGGATAAATTTCCTCCAGCACTTTGTGCAGCGATCGCCGCACCACCTCCACTCCCCCCTTACCTTTTAAAGAGCTACCTGCTCCGCCATGAATAATCAACTTAGGTTGCACCCGCTGGGATGACATTAATAGAATCCTCCTGGTTAGAAGTTAAGAGTCGAGAGTTAAGAGTAAATGGGAAGATGAGTGGATGGGTGTGGGCAGCCTGTAAAGTTTCAGTTCTCAACTTTCTGTTCAACTTACAACTTAGAACTTACAACTTAGAACTTAAGACTTGTCCAGTCTGCCTTCGTTTGCCTGCGATCGTCGATTTCGGCAGCGAGCGGAGCAGTATTTCACCTCATCCCAGCAATCTTCCCATTTCTTGCGCCAGGTAAAGGGACGCTGACAAACTGGACAGATTTTGGTCGGCAAATTGGACTTGGAAACGCCGCGTGGCATGGGGTGTGAAAGATGAAAGAATGACGAATAACGAAGCCCTCAAGGGTTAAAAAAACAGTTCAAATAACCCCTTGTGTAAAGATAAGCAACGATCTCTACAATACCGCATCCCTTCCCCATCTTCTCCATCTTCCCCGTCTCTCTCCTCTCCAAACCCAATTCATCGCCTCTCTACCCCTCCACCACCTCATGTTCCCCACCTCCTTAGCCCCTATCCGCCTGATCCTCGTCGAACCTGCTGGCCCCCTCAATATCGGGTCTGTAGCACGGGTGATGAAAAATATGGGACTCATGCATCTGGTATTGGTCGATCCTCACTGTGATCACCTGGGGGCAGAAGCACGGCAGATGGCAGTTCATGCTGGGGATGTCCTGGAAGCCGCACGGGTGGTTACAACGTTACCAGAAGCCTTACAGGGATGCCGCAAAGCGATCGCCACAACAGGTCGTCCCCGCACCTTAGCCGATCGCCTGGAAACGCCCCGCACTGCCCTACCCTGGCTCCTGGAAAACAACTTAGAGCCAGATAGCGCCGCTCTGATTTTTGGTCCAGAAGACCGGGGGCTGAATAACCGTGAACTGAACCAAGCCCATCGCTTTGTTTACATCCCCGCTAATCCGGTCTATCCGTCTCTTAATTTGGCCCAGGCGGTAGGGATTTGTTGTTATGAGCTTTATCAGGTGGGAGGAAATTGGGGATCAGAGATCGGAGATCAGACATTGGGAGTTGGGGGAGATAGGGGAGATAGGGGAGCTGCAAATCAACTCTCTTCTCCCCTTCCCTCATCTTCCTCTACTCCTCTACCCCTTCACCTTTCCACGCCTCCCGCCCCCCTCGATCAAGTGGAAGCATTCTACCAGCATCTCGAATCGTTGCTATTGGAAATTGGTTACTTATACCCCCACACTGCGAATAGCCGGATGCAGAAGTTTCGGCGGTTATTTAACCGAGCCATGCCAGGAGAAGAGGAAATTGCCTTATTGCGAGGGGTATTAAGTCAGGTATCCTGGGCTGTAAACCGGGGACGATCGCGCCCATAAGACTGCTTTATCCAGGGGTACTTTTGCTAAAGTTTTAAGAATTCCAACGGTTGTTTAACTAACATGGAGATTGGCAGTTGAATAGTTGTGCCTTTGTAGACTTCTGTAGTAAACCAAGTTCAGCCAGAAAAGGGTCGTTTTCCGATCAGAAAAACTCCGGCTCTGGACTCGGACAAGGTTTAGGTCTGAGAAGGTACCATTTCTGGACAGATGGGGATGATTTTGGTAACGTTTGCTTTGGATTTTTGATGGAGTGGGTATGACAGAGTCAGAAGGGTCGTCCCGGAAACAGCAGCAGGGTGGGTTTGGCTTGTTTAAGCCATCCAAATCTTTCCGGCGATCGCGCAGACGATCTGGTTCCAACGTTCCGTCCCTCGCATCAAGTCCCCAACCTGCTCAATCCTCTCCCTACCCTTCCCGTACCCTGAGTCTGCCCAGCATTCGAGGGGATGCTCCTGCGCCTGTTTTGCCGGAGAAGCCCTCAAATACTCGAAAAGAGACCTCCAGCCCATTTTCCTGGTTGTTTGGTGGTCGCTCTGATCGCAGGAGCAGACATAGCCTGTCCAAATTGAGCAATTCCTCTGAAGTAGAGCAATTTCAGTTCCCATTATCCAACAATCGGGGAACTGGCAGCCGCGATCGAGCTACCCCTGCTAGGAGTCGAATGAATCGTACTAGTTCTCCAACTTTACCAGATGTGACTGATCTAACCGTTGCTCAACGGCGAGACCGAGCAACTGAATCTCGATTAAGCCGGGATATGAGACGAGTAAATGGCAAAAGGTTACCCCCTCCAACATCTAATGGAAATGGGGCGAGAATAGCTGCCCAGAGAGTCCCTGCATTACCCGATTCGCCAGCTCAAGAAAGCCCTGGTAGAACTCTAGTTCCCTTTTCTCCTGCTGTTTCGCGATCTGAATTAATGCCCCGTAGAGGTCGGCGACGATCGCCCAGAACCCAGTTGCAGGTAGCAGACACAAGTCTGATGTCGCAGTCAACTAGCTTGCAGCAAACCACGATGTTGCAGGATCAAGATACTATTGGCAACGGTCAAGCTACCGGACGTAGCAGACGGACAGATAAAAACGTTTTACTGCAAACCCGATCGCGCAGCATGGCGATCGCCTTATATGTAGCCCGCATGGTGATTTTAAGCATTGGGGTAGGAGTGTTAGCAGGTACAGTACTGACGGCCTGGAATCCAGGCAATCATGTTTTTCTGGCTGATGCCTCTCGGCAAGTCGTCAAACCAGCAGAGTCTCCTCCTACCGCAGTTCCAGCAGATCATCCCAAAAATGCCCTGGTGGAACTAACAACAGAAATCACTCCCCTAAAAACCAAACTACAGAGCCTGATTCAGTCATCTCCTGGATTTACACCGGGTTTGTTTCTGATTGATCTGGATAACTATAACTATCTGGACATCACTGGCTCTGTCGCCTTCCCAGCAGCCAGTATGATTAAAGTCCCCATCCTGATTGCCTTCTTCCAAGATGTGGATGCGGGAAAAATCCGACTGGATGAAAAGCTGACCATGCAAAAGGACATGGTTGCTCAGGGTTCTGGGGAGATGCAGTATCTGCAACCAGGTACTCAATTTACTGCTCTGGAAACAGCTACTCAAATGATCATCGTGAGCGACAACACAGCCACCAATATGCTAATTGCCAGATTGGGCGGAATTGCAGCCCTGAATGAGAGATTCAAATCCTGGGGGCTAACCACGACAGCTTTAAAGAATGTACTACCTGACCTGCAGGGCTCAAATGTCACCAGTCCCAGGGAACTGGCCAGCTTAATGGCACGAGTGAGTCAGGGCGAACTAATATCCATGCGATCGCGCGATCGCATGTTGAGCATCATGCAGCGCACAGTCAATAATAGTCAGTTACCCCAGGGGTTGGGAGAAGGTGCCACGATTGCGCACAAAACAGGGGATATTGGCGCCTTAATTGGTGATGTGGGTCTGGTGGATATGCCCAATGGCAAGCGTTATGCCATCGCTATAATGGTAAAACGGCCATTTAACGACGATCGGGCCTATGAATTAGTGCAAAAAATGTCGAGTGTCATTTATCAACATTTGAATGGCACAGCCAAGGGGGCTTCTGCAATTCCGGCCCCAAGCTTCTCTCCTTCCCCCACCCCCTCGGCCTCTCCCAATGAAGAAGCAGAACAGGGGGTGGAAACCGACGCCCATCACATTCCGGACAGTGAGTTGCCACCAGACAATTCTCCTGGGGTAGCGGATCCAAGCCAGACTGCCCATCAGTAAGAGGGATTCCGTGGATGTCGATCACCAGATGATGCAACGGTGTCTGGAACTGGCCCGGCGGGGTTTGGGAAAAACTGCTCCTAATCCGCTGGTCGGTTCAGTTGTTGTGCGAGATGGGGAAATCGTCGGGGAAGGTTTTCATCCCAAAGCGGGAGAACCCCATGCCGAAGTGTTTGCCTTACGAGAGGCAGGCGATCGTGCCCAGGGAGCCACCCTTTACGTCAACCTGGAACCCTGTAACCATTACGGACGTACCCCTCCCTGTTCTGAGGCTATCATTGCTGCCGGAGTTCAGCGCGTTGTAGTCGGTATGATCGATCCCAATCCCCAAGTGGCCGGAACTGGAGTTGCTCGCCTCCGGGAGGCCGGGATTGAGGTGACGGTGGGTGTAGAGGAATCCGCCTGTCAGGAACTCAATGAAGCCTTTGTGCATCGCATTCTGTATCGACGGCCTTTTGGCATCCTCAAATATGCCATGACCCTGGATGGCAAAATCGCGGCTGTTACTCGTCACAGTGCCTGGGTAACCAGTGAACCTGCCCGTACTGAAGTTCACAAGCTGCGGGCTGCCTGCGATGCCATTATTGTTGGGGGCAATACTCTGCGGCAGGATGATCCGTTACTCACGAGTCGTCAGCCCAATCAAACTCCATTACGGGTCGTGATGAGTCGATCGCTGGATTTGCCCCAGAAAGCCAACGTGTGGAATACGATCGTCGCTTCTACACTCGTCTTCACTCGATCGGGTGTGCGGCCTGAATTTCAACAGCAACTCCGCCAGCAAGGAGTAGAAGTGGTAGAACTGGATCCCCTCACGCCTGCAACGGTGATGACCAATCTGTACGAGCGCGGCTTTCTCGCGGTGCTCTGGGAGTGCGGCGGGACACTGGCGGCCAGAGCGATCGTCGATGGTGCCGTGCAAAAAGTTCTCGCCTTCATTGCCCCCAAAATCATCGGTGGCAGTACCGCTCCCTCTCCCGTTGGCGACTTGGGACTGAAGAAAATGACTGATGCTCTGCCTCTGGAGCGAGTCACCTGGCGTTCCGTTGGCCCAGATTTATTAGTAGAAGGCTATCTGAAAACTCAGTAAGTTCTGGCAACAGTAGTGCCTCCAAGTGATCGAGTCGGGTTGGTTGAGTGGGTTGGTCGCTCATGATTTTTTGTCTCACGGCTTACTAATCGCTTCAAACGGTTCGGTGCCTAATGGACTAGGAACCCAGCCAGAAATGGCTTTGCGTTGAGCCAGCAGTGGTTCGGAGTGGACTATCGGCAGGCGCAGCACTTCATCATGCAGAATCTGATCGACTTGAGTATAAAATTTGGCACGTCCGGCCTGGTCTGGAATTGCCCGGCCCTGATTCAGCAACTGAAACACCTGATCATTTTTCCAGTTGCCAATATCATCGGTGGACTTGGGGCCGAAGTGGGGATACAGGAAACTGTCTGGATCGCCAAAATCAGCCGTCCATCCCAGCATAAAGGCTTGATATCCGGGAGCTTTACGACGATCGGTCAGGTAAGCAGCCCAATCCTGCGTTTTCAAGTTCACCCGAATGCCAATCGCGCTCAGGTCAGCAGCAAAAGCTTCGGCGATCGCTTTGGGAGTGGGAAAGTAAGGCCGGGAGACAGGCATATACCAGAGTTCCAGGTCAAATCCGTTGGGATAGCCCGCGTCACTCAAGAGTTGTTTGGCTTTCTGCGGATCAAAGGGATAGGCGGTTAAGTTAGCCGCATTAGCCCAAGCCAGCGCATCTGGGAGGAAATGGGGGGTATGTTGTCCCAAGTCGCCCCAGAAGGCTTTGACAATCGCAGGTCGGTTAATGGCATAGGCGATCGCTTGCCGCACCCGGCGATCGGACAATGGTTTGTAGGCGGGATTGAGTGCCAGATAGCCCACATTCATGGAAGGACGAGAAATGGCCGTCAGATTGGCATCACCATCCACTTCTTGTTTCTGATCGGGAGCCAGATCGACGGTAAAGTCTACCTGCCCTGCCCGTACCTGAGCCAGTCGTGCTGCCGGATCGGTAATGAATCGAATCACCAGTTGATTGACTTTCGGCAAACCGGCTTTCCAGTAAGTGGGATTTTTTTCCAGGATGACGCGATCGCCCGTGCGCCATTCCTTAAATACAAACGCTCCCGTACCGACGGCCAGGGATCCAGGGGTACCATAACTGGCTCCCGCTGTTTGAATCGCGGTGGGGCTGGCAATGCCAAAGAAGCTACTGGCGATCGCCTGGGGAAAAGCGGCAAAGGGTTGTTTTAAGACAAATTGAATCGTATAGGGATCAACCACCACCACATTCTGCAGTAGGGAATTAGGATCGCCTTTGAACCCGCCAAAGATTTGCGACCAGATTTCATAGACCTTCCCGGCATTCCGGTAGCCGTGGGGATGGTTGGGATCCCACCAGCGTTCCACATTAAATCTCACCGCTTCGGCATTAAAGGGTGTACCATCCTGAAATTTCACATCCTGCCGCAATTTGAACGTCCAGGTTTTCCCATCCGGCGAGGCTGACCATTCGGTGGCCAGAGAAGGCTGCAAATCAGTACTTCCTGGCTTAAATTCCATCAATCGATTGTAAATCTGCTGCTGCACGAAGATGGAATTGCCATCCGTGATATTTCCCGGTTCCAGGTTTACGGGTTGCCCCCCCGACCCGAAGACCAGCACCCCCGGAGGGGCAGCAGTGCCAGTGGGAGATGGAACTGAGGTCTGATTGCCAGTCGTGCAATTGGTCAGCCCGATCGCCAGTCCACCCACCACTGCCAACAGCAGCAACCGCCACAAACGCTGCGATCGTCCTAGCCACGCGTAACCCACCCCTACTGATCGAACTCCCATCACGCTGTCCTGCCATGCCTCAACATCTACCGTCGTTCATTATCACCCATCCACCTGGGGAGACATTCCATTGAAACGTCTTTACCTCTCACCCTCCACCACCTTCCCAATCCTGATTGATACCATAGCGAATGTACTCCTTTTGCCCGACTTTCTCACATGAGTAGGTTGCCAATATAGCGAATCTGGTATGTCTCCTTCCCCTCAGCCACCGATCTTCCCGAAAGCAAGGCTACCGCTGCAAACCGTCTTGATTGTGTTCCTGGTTGTACCGTTAGTTGGGGCTGTGGCAACCGTCTTGTGTGTGTCCTTCAAAAATGGACAAAAGACGGTTGAGACTTTTACCAATGAGTTGATGGCTGACAAGAGCGATCGCCTGCAACAGCAGCTGCAGCAATATCTGGATGGCCCACGGGTCATTAACCAGAACAATGCAGACGCAATTCAGGCAGAGCAACTGGATGAGTTAAATGCTGCCAAGCTGATCCGCCAATTTTGGAAGCAGCGATATTTATTTGACTCCAAGAAATTTTGTGGATCGGCCATTTATTTGGGCACTCAGCAGGGGGAATTCGTCAGCCTGGAACAGCAGGGAAACCAATGGCTCGCGAATCAGGCAGGACGGGCTACAGGTGGTCGTTATGATAGCTACATTGTGAAGCAGGGAAAAGTGAGCCAACTTCTGCAACGCACTCAAAAAGTATTTGATCCCAGACAACGCCCCTGGTATCAGACTGCAAGGCAATCCCGACAACCAGTATGGAGCACCATTTATCCAGACTTTAACCAGCGTTCTGCGGAAATTACCCTCGCTCAGCGAGTTGACAATGCCTCTGGTCAAATGCAGGGGGTGCTAGGCGTAGATTGCCCCCTGTCTTCAATCAGTACGTTCCTGAAACAGGCTAAAGTCGGCCGATCGGGTGAAATTTTTATCATTGAGCGATCGGGCACCTTAGTAGCCAGTTCAGCCGATGACTTCCCTTTCAGTTCTCGATCGGATCGGCTGGCGGCTCCCCAAAGTCAGGACAACTTAATCAAAGCAGCTGCTGTACAACTCAATCAACGGTTTCGTCGGCTCAATCAAATTAAAGACAAGCAGAATTTTGACTTCGTTCAAAATGGTCAACGGTATTTCGTCCAGGTTACCCCCTTTTCAGATCAGTTTGGGTTGAACTGGTTGATTGTCGTAGTGGCTCCCCAAGCGGATTTTATGGGGCCAGTGCATGATAATATCCGCACAAATGTACTGTTTAGCGCGGCTGTCCTGGCTGGTACGATCGCCTGTAGTATTTACCTTGCCCGCCGGATTGCCTCTCCCATTCTGGCTTTAAGCACGGCCAGTACCGCGATCGCTGGGGGCAATCTCAATCAGCAGGTGCCCCTCTCCCGCATTTGGGAATTGGGAGCGCTCTCTACGGCCTTTAATCAAATGGTGGCTCAGGTACGAGACTCTTTTACTAGCCTGGAGCAAATTAAGAAACGGTTGGAACAACGAGATTATTGAGCGTACCGCTGCTTTACGGCAATCGGAGGAACGGTTCTCGAAGGCGTTTCAGTCTTCGCCTTCGCCGCTGGTGATTCTCAATTTGCAAGACTGGCGAATTCTCGCTGCCAATGACAGTTTCTTGCAACTGAGCGGTTATGCGGCAGCAGAAGTGATGGGTCAAAGTGCAGTCGGTCTGAATCTCTGGGCAAATCGGGCCGATGCCAGACGAGTGGCCAGGTTGCTGCAAAGCCAGGGGCACATCCGCAACCTGGAGTTGAAATACCGCAAGAAGTCGGGGGAATTCGGAACGGTGTTGCTGTCGGCGGAACCCATTCAGTTAGATGGGCAACCCTGTGCCATTTTTGTGAATACCGACATCAGCGATCGCAAACAGGTTGAACAGGCTCTGCAACACAGCAAACAGCAACTCAACCGCCAAAATACGGCTCTGATTGAATTAACCCGCCATCAAGCGCTGAGCCAGGGAGATTGGCAGGCGGCTGTGCGGGAAATTACTCAGACGGCTGCCCGAACTTTAGAAGTGGAGCGAGCCAGTGTCTGGCTGTATGACGGCGATCGTCAGCGAATTGACTGTGTGGATCTGTTTGAACACACCATTAATCACCATCAATCTGGATCCTCCTTAAGCACGGCAGACTATCCGGCCTACTTTCGGGTCTTGGAGCTGGAGCAACTGATTACCGCTCATGATGCATTGACGGATCCCAGAACTGCAGAATTTGGCCCCTCCTATTTACGGCCCAACCAGATTACCGCCATGCTGGATGCGCCCATCCGGTTAGGGGGTGACACGATCGGGGTGCTGTGCCTAGAACAGGTTGGAACTCCTCGCTGCTGGACATTGGAAGAAGAGGGATTTGTGCGATCGCTGGCAGATTTAGTCTCTCTGGCGATCGAAGCCAGTCAGCGCAAACAGGCAGAAGCCGCACTGCGAGCCAGCGAAACTAAATACCGCGATCTGGTACAAACCGCTAACAGCGTGATTCTGCGCTGGGATGCGACCGGCCACATCCGGTTTATGAACGATTATGGGCAGCAATTTTTTGGATTCAGTGAACAGGAAATTGTGGGCCGCCCTGTCGTTGGCACCATTGTTCCCACAACCGAAAGTCTGGGGGGACGGAATCTTGATGCCCTGATGCAGGAAATCTGCCGTCATCCTGACAGCTACCCCACCAATGTCAACGAAAATATGCGTCGGAATGGCGAACGAGTCTGGTTAAGCTGGGCCAATAAACCTATCTTCAATGAAGACGGACAATTAATTGAGATTCTATCGGTAGGCACCAACATCACAGCCCTGAAACAAACAGAAGCTGCCCTGCGCGAAAGTGAGTTGAAGTTTCGCCGGATTGTGGAGAATGCCAATGACATCATTTATATGCTGACTCCAGAAGGAACTTGCTCCTACGTTTCCCCCAACTGGACAGAAATGCTGGGACATAATCCGGCTGATGTGATTGGCAGTCATTTTGCACCGGGAATTCATCCCGACGATCGCCAGAAATGCCTGGAACAATTTCAGCAACTGGTCGAACACAACCGCCCGATTACCGGCTTAGAGTACCGGGTTCACCACAAAGATGGGAGTTGGCGCTGGCATATTTCCAATGCTTCCACCGTGCGAGATGCGGATGGTCGGATGCTTTACTGCGTGGGAATTACTCGCGACGTGACCGAACGCAAGCAGGCCGAAGCCGAGTTGCAACAGGCTAAAGAAGTCGCAGAAGTCGCAAACCGGGCGAAGAGCGAGTTTTTAGCCAATATGAGTCATGAATTGCGAACTCCCTTGAATGGCATTCTTGGCTACACCCAAATTCTGCAGCAGAATAGAAGCCTTTCTGGGCAGGATGCTCAAGGTCTGGCTACGATTCAACAATGCGGTGAGCACCTGTTAACCCTGATCAATGATGTGCTGGATTTATCGAAAATTGAAGCTCGCCGCATGGAAATCCATCCCAGTGAGTTCCATTTGCCCAACTTTCTGCAGGCGATCGCCGATCTCTTTTATCTGCGGGCACAGCAAAAGGGAATAGCCTTCCTTTATGAACCGCTGACTGACCTGCCCACTGCCATCCGGAGTGATGAACAACGGCTAAGACAGGTTTTACTGAATCTGCTGGGTAATGCCATCAAGTTCACGGATAGTGGTGGTGTCGCTCTCAAAGTGGGTTGCCTGAATCCCCCTGACATGCAATCAGAAGATCCCAGCACTTCCCCTTCTTCCCCTTCTCCCTCCTGCCTCCTCCGCTTCCAGGTCGAAGATACCGGAATCGGCATTGCTCCAGCTGACCTGGAAGACATCTTCCAACCGTTTCAACAAGTGGGTGATCATCGCCGGATGACAGAAGGGACTGGTCTGGGCCTGGCAATCAGCCGCCGATTGGTGAACTTGATGGGGGGCGAACTCAAGGTAGACAGCACATTAGGACAGGGCAGCACGTTCTGGTTTGAATTGCAGGTTCCGATCGTCGATCGCTGGCAGGAGCCATCGCTTTTGAAAACGGCAGCAATTACAGGCTACCAGGGGCCACGGCGCAAAGTGTTGATTGTCGATGAACGGGCTGAAAATCGCACTGTGTTGACTCAGTTTCTGGCTCCTCTGGGATTTGAGGTCGCCGAAGCAGTGGATGGACAGGATTGTCTGGAAAAAGCCCGCAATTTCTTCCCGGATGTAATTTTTATGGATCTGGTGATGCCCGTCATGGATGGGTTTGAAGCCACGCGGCAACTGCGACGATCGCCCGAGTTCCGAAATACTGTAATCATTGCTGCTTCCGCCAGTGCCTTTGAACATGATCCACAAACCAGTCTTAACATGGGCTGCGATGCCTTTCTCTCAAAACCGATTCGCTACAAACATTTGTTAGCTACCCTGCAAAACCTTCTGCACCTGGATTGGATCTATGAAGATAGCCATGCTTTTGATCATCCCGAATTTCCAGTATCCTCGTCGGGCATGGCGTTGTCCTCAGAAAACGTTACCATTCCCTCACTCAACCAACCTCCCACTGAGGTTCTCAAGGAACTAATCCAACTGGCCCAAATGGGAGCAGTGCTGGAAATTCAGGAGCGAGTCAGGCAGCTAGAACAGACTCATCCCTCTCTCATCTCCTTCACCACCCACGTTCGGCAACTGGCAGAAAATTTCCAGGTGCGGCACCTCCAGGATCTGTTGCAACAGTATGAATCATAAGCGAGCCATCATTCGTCGCTTGGCCTTCGTCCTTTGTAAAGGACAGATGCAGAAATGACCAAACTCGCAAATCCAAAATCCAACATTCCTTCAGGTTCGCTTGCGTTTCCGACTGGCTCCCCATCCAGCTAAGGCCATTAGGGATCCAGCAATGACAGAAGGTTCTGGAACGGTAATCGCATCGGTGGCCACAATCTTGATCGGACGTTGCAATACGCCATTGGTAAACAAGGAGCCAGAGAAGCTGGTGGCACTTCCTTGCCCATCCTTAAAGGTGAGAATGGAGCCGAGATTATTTTGAGTGGTATCAAACCCAGTTACATAAAGGTTGTTACGAGCACTTCCAGTCCCAAACGTCAAACTGCCGATGAAGTTACCACTGGGAATTGTCCCGGTATAGTTGGTGGACACCACATCCAGCAAATTCCCAGTCAGGTCATAACGGCGGATGCTACCAGCATAATCACTTAGATATAAACTCTGGGCATCAGGAGCAAGGGCCAACCCTAACAAACTGACGAATCCCGGATTTTCAGGTAACAAGGCAGGTTGGTCAATAAATAACTCTGGAATAGTCGTAGGGATTAAATCCAGCAACCTGTTCTGGGGTATATCGTAGTACCTGGCTGGCGTAAGGAGTGACAGAACTGCCATCCGCTGTATTAGCTGTACCTTGAGTCGCGACATACAGGCTACCATCAGGCCCAAATAGCAAGTCGTTTGGCCCATTTAGTCCATTCAAGGCTCCTAAGCCATTGTTATTGTCCGATGCAAAGACTCCTAAGAAGTTTCCTGTCTGGCCATCAAACTTCAGAATTTGGTTTGTCCGAAAACTGCTGACGTAAAGAGCGCCATCCAGGCCAAAGGCATTGCCGTAAGGACGGGATAGTCCATTACCGGATGCGGCTACCCCAAGAAATTCGTCCGTTGGACTGAAGCGTAGGACAGCAGAATCTTTGGGATAGAAAGGATCTAAGAGATTGAGATTGCCATCTCCTCCTACACTGACATAAAGATTGCCGTCGGGACCGAAGGTCAGATCGTCTGGTGCTCTCAGTCCACCGATTCCAGGAGTGGTGAATTCACCTAAAAAGCTACCGCTCATTTCATCAAAGATCAGTATATTGTGGCCTTTACTGTTACCAACTAAAAGAGCCGCTTGAACCTGGCAGGTTGTAGTTCCAAGCAGACAAAGCGTGCCAAGAATAGCAGACGCTGTTGAAAAGATTCTCATAGGGCTTACTGATGTGTACGGTAGGCAATCCGCTGACGGAAGTTTTTTGTTCCAATGAATGTACTATTTTTTATGAAGCTTTACCAGTCCTATGAAAACTTTTTGAAGTTGGAACACTTGTCTCCTGCTCCAAATGCCTACTTTAAAAAGACTTGGTAATTTTGTGCTTGTTTTTCATCGGAGCTTTACCTGGTAGCAAAAAGTACAGGCTACCCTTAAGAAAGATAGGTTGTGTGATGCTCAAGTTAATTGAGCAGCCCAATTGAGGAAAAAGAGAGACAGCGCTAGGGGGCTTGTTGTTGTCTCTCTCTTTTTTATTTGGGCCTAATGAAAAGATCAACGTGGGTCACTTCAATTTCGGGCATTTTCAACAATCCATTCAATCACCTGGCGACCCAGCCTCACGCCACTCAAGCGATCGATTTCTCGAATCCCCGTGGGACTGGTGACATTCACTTCAGTTAAATAGCCGCCAATCACATCAATTCCCACAAAAATCAGACCATCCCGACGCAGAAAAGGAGCCAGTTGAGCACAAATTTCCCGTTCTCGATCGGTGATTTCAGTTTGAGCCACCGCACCGCCGACGGCCATGTTACCTCGAAATTCTTGTCCAGTCGGGATCCGGTTAACAGCTCCAATGGGTTCTCCATGCAACAAGATAATCCGTTTATCTCCCAATCTGGCATCGGGCAGGTAGGTCTGTACCATGACAGGCATCAAACCCTGATGCGTACTGATTTCTACCATTGAGTTGAAGTTGCGATCGCTTGGATCCAAAAACAAAACTCCTTCCCCGGCCTTGCCCCCCAGGGGCTTCAGAACCGCCGCGCCTTGCTTCTCGGCAAATTCTCGAATCACCTGCTTATCGAGAGTGACGATCGTTTCTGGCATGGCCTCAGCGAATTGCAGCGCATACATCTTCTCATTGGCTGTTCGGATGCCACTGGGCGAATTGACCACCAGCGTTTTTTCCGGGTTGATGTAGTCCAGGATGTAAGTGGCGTACAGATAAGGAACCGTTACCGGAGGGTCGGTTCGCATAAATACGGCATCCATTTCATCCAAAAACCACTGCCTGCGATCGCCCACCTCAAACCAGGGATTCGCCGCCACCCACCGTCCATCCTGTAATGCCACAGGAACCAAATGAACAGGTTGTAAGAAGGCAAAGGCTCTCCCCGCAATCACTCCGAGTTGATTAGCCTGAGTAATCCAGATTTCGTGCCCTAGCACCTGTGCCGCTTCCATGAGCGCTACGCTGGTATCGTGTCCTGGATCCAGACGATCGATGGGGTCAATGATGAATGCAAATTTCACAATCAAATCTCAGAATAGAAATGGACAACAGACGGAGTTTTGAGTTCTGAGCTTTGAGTTTTAAGTTGAACCCCTAACTGAGAACTTAGCACTGAGAACTTAAAACTTTCTTGCGCCTGGTACTTCGCGCCAGTGGTTGACCAAAGACCAGAGACAGATGACCAAGGACTAACTCAATAGTGCATCTAACTTACCCTGGGCGTTGAGCGCATACAGTTCATCACAACCCCCAATTCCCTGATTGTTAATGAAAATCTGGGGTAGCGATCGTCGTCCATTAGCTCGCTTGGCCATCTCTGCCCGTGCAGCCTCATCCCCGTCAATACAGTACTCAGTGAATTGAACTCCTTTTTTGTTCAGCAGTGCCTTAGCTCGAATACAGAAGGGGCAAGTACTCCAGGTATAAATTTCAACGTTGACAGACATGGTTCTTTACATTCAGCGTTACTCTTTATTCTAAACTGCGGAATGCGTTAGTTACTGCCCTGGAATTTTAGTATCGGAAAGAGGGGGTGGAGAAGCGGGAAGTGGAGCCAGGGGATCGGAAATAGGAGAATTTATAGAATTTGGCAGGGTGGGGTCTGGCAGGGGAGATCCGGCAGCGGGAACAACGGCGATCGTGACTGTGCGTTGAGCCACAGAACATCCCTGCAGTCGGGCTTCTACGGTAATCTTATCATTCACTAAAGCGTTGGGAGCCGTGTAGGTCGCTTGATTATCCGTCGTGACGCGGGATGAAAACTGTCCGTAAGTGGCTTTCCAAGTGTAGATAATGGGCTTGTCATCCGGGTTATCTACTGCGATTGAAATAACCCGTTTCTCTCCTGCCGGAACCACCAGAGGCAACCCTTCTGGGGCCGAAGTTTTCTTAGCGGATGTTCCGGGTTTGGCGGGTTTTTCGACCATGACACCCGTGACTAATGTTGCACAAGCCTGGGTAGGAGCCTGATCTACCTGCACTAATGGCTTAATCACTAAATCCCAGGTGCCATAAGCACCAATCAACACAACGGCGATCGAGGGAACGATCTGGCCCAACCGTTCAAAGAAAGTAGATTGATTTGCCATGTGCTGTACGGAGGAAGATGGAACGTAAAAATGTAGATAGGTAGAATTAAACCTTGTCCAAGTTCAGAGCCGGAGTTTCTCTGGGGGAAAACGACCGTTCTCTCCCTGGACTTGGTTTAACTCCTGAATTGAGATTGTCATTAGTCAGTTGGTCATTTGTAATTGGCAAAGGACGGAGGACAATCTCATCTAAGGTTTATTTCCACCAATCTACTCAGCTTTTATCTATTGTTCATATCTACAAGCCCTTAGTCTTAAATTTCCCTCCGGCTCCATCATTTCTTCATCTAGTATCACGAAGGCAGCAGGGTGGGCTATATTGGCTCAATTTGTTCAACAAGCCATTGGTCAGTTTTCCAGAGTTTTGGGTAATCGGCCTCATCCTTCACTAACGGTGCCTACCTACTTAAATTCGATCGATTGGTAATGAGGACAGCCTTTGCAGGGGCCAGAGGGATTGATGGCACAGCGCAGGTAAGCAGAGCGGGCGTTGAACTTGCAGGTTAAATCGCCCACCGTGTATCCCAACCCTTCAACGTAGTGGTAGTCCTGGGTGTTCAGGTAAGGATGGGTATTCCCCAATCGGTTTGCAGAGACATTAATCGCGGTATGAATGCGATCGCGGGGGCGCGATCGCATCTTTCGCATGGCTGCCAGAGAGTAAAACCCTGGAATAAAGCCAATGATCATAATAATGGCAATGAAGAGAGGCTCTGGCATAATCCTGAAGCGTTGTAATCAGAGGCGGAAATGGGCAGCGGCTCTTATAGAAATTGTCCCTTAAAATCTCCTGGTCTGCCACCCCTCCGAAGTGACAAACATCACCAGGCATGAACTTAACCATCACAAATCGTGAAGTCGATCGTCACGAGTTCCGGCTTCAATAATCACGAGCCAAGTGGCTTGATCATCACCCTGGCAATCGATGTGTAGCTTCATACTGGCTTCATTAAGTTTCCAGTAATTCTTATGAAAACAATGTCATCACTGATCAAGCACATCGTTCGTGAGGCTCTTCAATCTGGCCAACTCACAGCGCGAGATGAAACCCAGATTTAGCGGCTATTTCAGCGAGGATGCGATATGGAAGACATCGAAGCCTTGACCCAGTTGCAACTGGCTGTCGAGGCTGGAGTTGTTACACGGATTTTGGATATTAGGGGAAATTTTTTGTTTGAGGATAGATGATTAGAAGTTAAACCGCGATCAGCGGCAAAAACCCTGGATTTGGGGGATTAGACCGCACTCAACGGTTGAAACTTTTATTAAGGATATTAGGCCACAGCCAGCAACCTAATATCCTTTATAGGTATATTAGACCGATCCCATCGGTTGAAAATATAGTTAGCTGGCTCCGCAGCCAGACCTTGCACTCGTTCTTCAGCGTGATCTGTCAGCC
>NZ_JBRAGO010000063.1:0-26734 GCF_052746595.1 Leptodesmis sp. | reverse complement strand
GAGAGGGTGAGGTTTGGTTGTCTCTACTCTCTCACGGATTGCATAGATTCTTTAGGCTGCTGAATTCTCTGTGGAGACACAAGCGACAAAAGCTATCAGTTAGGTACGATCGCACGGAGCTATGAGGCTAAAACTACGAATCACTGGGAGAAGCGTGACAGATGCCAACAGACAAGACACTGACCGTTGATTATTCTCAGAGCAATTCGACTTCGCACCTGCTTCCACGTTTACCTGTTCTCACAAGTTACCAATCCAAATGGCAAGGAATTCAACTTGCTCACCATCATCAACCCGCTTGGGAGATTCCTGAACTGAGGGGATTTCAACACATTATTGTTGTTCCGAGGGTATACAATACTGTACAAGTAGAGTTCTTGTCAGAAGGGCGATTGCAGAATTTTCACTATCATTCTGATGACTATGCAAACCGTTGCATTGAAGTTTTTCCTGCCAATTTGCCATATAAAGTTTCATGGAATCAAGAGGCTAAATTTATTCACTGCTATCTTGAACCTACAGTCCTAGCTCATGTTCTCACGAAACAGTTAATCCCGATCGGGTTGAGTTGCTACTAGAACTACAGAGGAGCGATGCTCTAATTCATAGTCTCTGTTTGGCACTTAGAACAGCACTAACAGATGATGAACTTAATAGTTGCTTTTATGCAGAATCACTCACAGTTCTCTCTCTGCTCATTTGTTGTGCTATTACACTACACGCAAGCATCACATCAAGGAATATAATGGTGGATTACCAAAGAATAAACTTCAACAGGTAATCGATTATATTGATGCAAACTTGTGTAAAGACTTATCACTTACAACAATTGATACTAAGCTAGAGATGAGCCAGCATTACTTCTGGCACTTATTCAAACAATCTACAGGAATGACCCCTCGCAAGTATCTAATCTAACAGCGAGTGGAGCCTGCAAAAGAACTGCTTAAGCAATCAGAATTGACAGTTACAGAAATAGCTTTGGAGTGCGGATTTACCCATCAAAGTCATTTTGACAAATCGCTCATCAATGAGCAGTCGGGTCACCTTGACTTCGATGGCTAGCGCGATCGCTGACTCAATGGGATTAGATTGTCGATGCTCTATGTGTAGCAGGTATTTAGAGAATTGATATAAAGCTTTCAGTAACCTGCGTCGGCAGGTTTTCTCCGGATAGCCACGACTTCAGTCGCCAGGGTGATTTAAACCAAGTCCAGCTAGAGAACGGTCATTTTCCCATCAGAGAAACTCCGATTCTGGACTTGGACAAGGTTTAAATCAGTGAGGTGGGAAAAAGAGCCTGCAAATCGACTGGATTGCGGGCAACTTTTTCGGGAGATAGTTTCTCATAAAAAAGAGTCTCATAGAAAAAGCATGAAACCCCTGCAAATTGTTTCTGTCGGGCAGCTTGCACCTGTTCACGAATCTGGCTGAGGCTGACGGGACTAGAGCATAATCCTGTGAGTAGGCCGATCGCGGTTGGAATATGCGATCGCGCCTCTATGACTTCGGGCTTATCAACTTCAGCAACAAAAGCAGATAGGCCATTGCGGTAAACCTGTAACACTAATTCTTCTACAAATCCTACTTGTTCCCAGAACTGCCAATCAACAGCATAATTTTGTCGTGAAAATTTTAAAGGATTAGGAGAGAGAGCAAGCAGGCTTTTTCAGTTTTGACGACTTTAAAGATACGTTTCAACAGAGACGTAATCTTATCAGTTAGCCATAGCAATCGCTTTGGATCACGGGGGTTAAAGGCATAAGCTGATCTTGATTTTCCTGGCGATACAGCGCTCTGGTAAATGGGTCGTAGCCTAATTCCGCGGGTAAGCCAAAGTCATCATCCAATTGCACACCAGCAATGTCATAGCGAATTACTACATCTTTAATCAAATCGATGATAAATTGTTGCACTTCTGGATGAGCAGGATTCAACCAGACATTACCGTTCTGAATTAAATTACCCTGCTGATCGGCTGTAATCAGGTGACGGTTGCGAGTCACGATCGCAGCATTGGGAGGAGCCTTGAGGCCATATTCAAACCAGGGAATGACTCGAAAGTTAAGCGGTTTCGCCACTTCTGTCAGTTCAGCCAGCATATCCTGCTGGTCAAAATTGGGATTGGGGATGACGGCTGAGCCGATAAAGTCCTGAGCGATCGGGCTGGGATAGAAATATCCTAGCCTGCCAACTGTACCGAGCGATCGCGCTAGTTCAACGAAGCAGTGATTCCCTACACGAAAGGCATATCGCACCTCAAACGTTTGTCCAGTCGTGACGCTAACTTTGTCCTGCGTTGACAGGTTACTGGCTGACAGCGTTGCTCGCTTAAAAAACGTATTTTGAATAACCCTTAAAACTGGCATCGCGAGAGCAGAACAATAGAGAAGCCTTTTCAATAGCGATAGCCCATCATGGATCGGCACGATGAGCTACTGAAGGATAATTTGGGTTAACGCAGGGAAAGAATTATTCAGGTTGACGCACGGAAACCCGGTTAAGGGGCAGACTGAGAATACAACTGGCAGTTAATAGATAAGCAATGACCCCAGTGAGTTTGATACTCAGTATTACCGTTTCCCAATTGGGCGAAATGGCTTTTTGTAACCCAAAAGCTACGCAATAGACTAGCCAGTAGGTGAAGCCTATCAGCATTAACATCTGATCGGCTGCTTCAATGTCATTTTTCGCTGGGCTGTGGTCTGTCTTCAGCAACACAATGCCGCTGATGGCTGCCACGAAAGATGTCATAAGTAAATAATCATGCCAGGAGAAATTCATTATGGAGTCACCCAAGACGTTTCAGAAAAGCAAGTTTTTGAAGTGCATCCCAGTCTAAGGGATCCTCTACTTTTAGACATAGGAATCATTACAAAGAGCAATATTTCCAGGTACAGTTTTAACAATTGGTAATTTTCGCGGCGGAGGATCTTAAGAGTTATGAAAGCGCAGGTGTTTCGAGGAGTGAACCACCTCAGTTATGAAGAGGTGCCCTTGCCAGAGGTGCTAGCGGATGAAGTATTGGTGCAGGTACAGGTGGTGGGCTTATGCCAGTCAGATATTAAAAAAATTCGCTACCCGCTGTATGCCCCCCCCCGGATTTTCGGCCATGAAACCGCAGGTACGATCGCGGCTGTCGGGCCTGATGTGAAAGACTGGCAGGTGGGCGATCGCGTCGTTGTGCTGCATCACATTCCCTGTATGCACTGTGCCTACTGCCTAAACGATAACTTTTCCATGTGCGATGTTTATAAAAACATTACTACAACGGCAGGATTCGTCCCCAGTGGTGGTGGCTTTGCCGAGTATGTGAAGGTGCCAGGCCACATTGTTCGCAATGGTGGATTAATTCAAATTCCCGACTCCATTACCTTTGAGCAGGCCAGCTTTGTTGAACCCACTAATTGCTGTCTCAAAGCAGTCAAAAAAGCCCAGGTACAGCCCGGACAAACGGTACTGATTACGGGAGCAGGGCCGATCGGTCTGATGTTTATCATGCTGGTGAAGTATTTCGGAGCGCGGGCAATTGCCACCGACCTGCTCCCCAGTCGAATTGACAAAGCCCTGGCAGTCGGAGCCGACGCTGCCTTTGATGCCCGTGATCCAGATCTGGCTGCGAAAGTACATGGTTTGACTCAGGGGATGGGTGTGGATACCAGCCTGTTGGCCGTACCGAGCGAAAAAGCTTTCTTCCAGGCGCTGGACTGCACCCGCAAAGGTGGCAAGATTTTATTCTTCGCTGAATTTCCCGATGAGGTAGAAATTCCCATCAATCCCAACATTCTCTATCGCCGGGAAATTGACCTGATGGGCAGTTATAGTTCTTCCTACCGGGTGCAGGCACTCGCTGCTGATATTGTCTTCAACCGCCGGATCGATGTGGATGCCCTGATTAGCGATCGCTATCCCCTAAAAGACCTGGCCGCTGCTGTGGAACAAGCGATCGCCCCAACAGAAGATACCTACAAGATTTTGATTTATCCATAAAACGGCAAGTTACACCAATTCCGATACATCCTCCCCACACTTATCCGCTAAATAGGAGAGGGCACGGAACCGCAGTCCGACCATCTGATCATAAAGAGGATTGAGTTTGCATAAGGGGGGGATGTGAACCAACTTACGGCCAAATAGAGTAATATCTCGCTCGAATGGGCACTGGGATGGGATCATCTTGCACAGCAGACGGGCCACCTTGGGATCATGCACATCCATGTGGTCAAGCCATTCCCGTACTGGGTGCAGCACGTCTAGGTGTTCAGTTCCGGGAGCAGGGGCCAGCAGTTCGCTGGCGATCGCTGGTTCAGATCCATTAGTTGGCTGAGCCTCGGCCAGGTTCTGCAAGGTTGTTCGCAGCAATTGCAGGGCTTCGGGTTGTAGATCCAATGCCTGACAGTACTGATGCAGCAGGTCATCCTCCTTAGCAGAGTAATCTCCATCAGCGATCGCTACCATCACGGCCATTCTCAGAAAGTTTTCCGCCAATTTAGGGTCATGGCCTAAGCCATCTGCCAGTTCTGTCGGAGAAATCGACTCCAGAGCTGTTGCTTGCTCGTGCTCTTTCAGATCTTGATGGAGCAGGTTGGTAATCATGTCCTGTTCCTCTTTATCAAAGTGGCCATCTGCCCAGGCTAGAGAAACCAGTCCACGAATCCAAGCGGTTGTCTGTGTGTCGCCATAAGAAGGACTGATACTATCGCTCATTTCGTTCAAGTTGAATTATTCCCCGCTCCGATTTTATCCTGATTTCTTTGCGAAGTTAGTCATAAACTGGGAAACTGAATAAGTTCAAACTCATGCAGGATAACCCGTGACCTTTAGCGAATTTTGTCTATTTCTGGCTGCTGTGCTGACGGCTTCTGGAGGGCAGTTGTTGCTCAAGATGGGAGCCTTGAAGTTAGGGCGGGTTACTACCGGGAATGCGGTTAGCCATCTACTCAACATTCTGGTTACTCCAGAGTTATTAGCGGGTTTGGCACTGTATGGGATGAGTGCCTTTCTGTTTATTCTCGTCCTGACCCGTGTGAAATTAAGTGTTGCTGGGCCAGCCGTCTCCATTGGCTACGTTTTCTCAGTGCTGCTGGGTTACTTTATCTTCAAAGAATCCATCTCCGTCAAGCACTGGATTGGCTTAGGATTCATTATCTGCGGCGTAATTTTAGTGGTCAACAATAAATAGCTCTGCGGGTTAACGGTGCGGGGCAGTTTCTCTAATCCCTTAACTAATGCGCTTCAAAACCTGTAAAGCCCTCTAAAGGCTTGACTGGAGGTTAAAGGTGCAAATGTGGGAAGGCTGCATCTAGATTTGCCAGTTCTGCCGCCCTCAACTTTAGATTCACTGTAGCCAGATTTCCGGCCTCTTCCGCTATTGTAGAAAAGGCTTTAGAAGATGTGTCATGGTAAACATTCCTCAGTTGTTAGCGGATGAACTGTCGCTGAAACCGTTCCAGATTACGAATGCACTGGAACTGTTTACAGAAGGGGCAACGATTCCCTTTATTGCCCGATACCGCAAAGAGCGAACAGGGGAAATGACGGAAACTCAATTGCGGAACTTGTGCGATCGCCACACCTACCTGACCGAACTGGAGGAGCGCAAGCAGACCATTCTGGAAGTGATCGCGCAGCAGGGCAAGCTGACAGATGAGTTGAAAGCCAAAATTGAAGCCTGTTTGCAGAAGACGGAACTGGAAGATTTGTACTTGCCTTACCGTCCCAAGCGCCGTACTCGGGCCACAATCGCCCGTGAGAAAGGACTGGAACCACTGGCGGAGTTTATCAGGTCCTTAATACTCCGAACGCCACGTTTCAACCCCTGGAACCAGAAGCCAGCAAATATTTGTCAGCAGAGAAGGGCGTGAAGACTGTGGAGGAAGCCCTATCGGGTGCTGCAGATATTCTGGCTGAAGAAGTCGCCGATCGCGCCGAACTGCGGGCTTACTTACGAGATTTGCTGATGACATCGGGGCAACTAACATCACGGGTAAAAGCTGATTATCCCGAAGGTTCCACAAAGTTTGAAATGTACCGCAACTACCAGGCGAAAGTGCAGACGATCGCCCCTCACAATCTGCTGGCACTGTATCGGGGAGAAGCGGAAGGCATTTTAGAAGTAGAACTGGAGTTTGACGAAACAGCGGTTCTCGCTTATTTGGAATCCCAGGCACTTCGCACTAAGCATCCTGTAATGCGCAGCTTTTATCAGTCTATGCTGAAGGATGCCTTCAATCGATTGATGAAAAACTCCTTGATCAGCGAAGTCAGAGGAGCCAAAAAACAGGAAGCCGATATTGAATCAATCAAAACCTTTGAGGCCAATTTGCGGGAATTATTGCTGGCGGCTCCGGCAGGCATGAAACCGACGCTGGCGATCGATCCAGGCTTTCGCACGGGCTGCAAGGTATCCGTGCTGGATCAAACTGGAAAGTTTCTGGAATATCAAACGATCCTTCCTCATCAAGCTGCTGAACAGAGAACTAAAGCCACGCAAATTCTCAAGTACTTAATTGAAAAATATCAGATTGAGTTAATTGCAATTGGGAATGGCACTGCTGGACGAGAAACTGATGAATTTGTCCGAGAAGTCTTGAAGACTCTAGAACGTCAACCGATCGCTGTGATGGTGAATGAATCGGGTGCATCGGTTTACTCTGCTAGTCCGGTTGCGATCGCGGAATTTCCTGATCAGGATGTTACCGTTCGGGGAGCAATCAGTATTGGTCGTCGTCTGCAAGATCCATTGGCAGAACTGGCCAAGATCGATCCGAAATCGATTGGGGTAGGTCAGTATCAACATGATGTGGATCAAAAACTTCTTAAAAAGAAACTGGATGAAACCGTAGAAAGTTGTGTGAACTATGTCGGTGTAGACTTAAATACGGCATCCAAGGAGCTACTCACGTTTGTTTCTGGAATCACGCCCGCGATCGCGAACAACATTGTCACCTACCGTAATGAAAATGGGGCCTTTCGCAATCGACGACAGTTACTGAAAGTACCGAAGTTAGGACCAAAAGCTTTTGAACAGGCAGCAGGGTTTCTTCGCATTCGGAATGGAGACAATCCTTTGGACAACACTGCCGTTCACCCTGAAAGTTATCGAGTGGTAGAAGCGATCGCGGCAGATCTGCACCTCTCTCTGGATCAGGCCACCCAAATTGCCGAAGAACTCAAAAAAGTTGGGATCAAAAAATACGTCACTGAAACAGTTGGGGAACCAACCCTGCGCGATATCCTGGCGGAATTAGAGAAACCCGGTCGAGATCCACGGGCAGAATTTAAATACGCCACGTTTAGGAAAGGCGTAAAAGAAATCAGTAATTTACGAGTTGGCATGGAACTAGAAGGAATTGTCACCAATGTCGCCAATTTTGGAGCCTTTGTAGATATCGGTGTGCATCAGGATGGTCTGGTTCACGTTTCCCAACTGGCCGATCGCTTTGTCAGTGACCCCAAGCAAGTCGTCAAAGTGGGCCAAGTGGTGAAAGTGCGAGTCCTGGAAGTGAACGAAACCCTGAAACGAATCAGCTTTTCCATGCGATCGGGTGAGAAAGTGGCGAGTCAGGGCGGGGGCGATCGCAAACCCAAAGTGGCCCAACCTTCTTCGCAACCTCCTGCCAACACTGCCACCCTGGAAGACTTGCAGGCTAAATTTCGTAAGAAAAGGTAGCGTTTGAAAAGTATCCGGTGGTTAAACCCGCGACTACACCAACAAAGTCTGCCAACGTAGACTTAATAAAACCAAAGTTTCAGTAACCTGCATCAGCAGGTTTTCTTCGTATAGCCGCGACTTTAGTCGCTAGGGTGATTAGACGTAAGTCTATTGGGTTAATACCTTTCGGGCTAGAGAGATAGAGATTCCTCTAGACTACAGGGAATACTGAGAGAACCAATCTATCCATGCTGCCCTTACTCCCCAACTATGAATCCAGCCTTAGGGATGTCTACTTCCCCCACAACTAAACCATCTCAGGCCACTTCCTCTAGCAAAGGCCGTCCCATTACCGTATTGCTGGTAGATGACCAGGCCAGTATGAACGAGGTGATTCAATGTTTGCTGGCAACGGAGAGTGATATCACCTATCATTACTGTTCCACAGCAGATCAGGCACTCACTATGGCTATCGAAGTGGCCCCCACAGTGATTCTGCAAGATCTGATTATGCCCGGTGTAGATGGCATGGCCCTGGTAAAGCAGTTCCGGATCCAGGCGGCAACTCAAGATGTCCCGATCATCATGTTTTCCGCCAATGACGATCCTCAGACCAAAGCAGAAGCCTTTGCTGTGGGAGTGAATGATTATCTGGTGAAATTACCCGATCGCGTTGAATTGCTGGCGCGCATTCGCTATCACTCCCAGGCTTATCTCAGTCAGCAGGCCCACACCGCCGCATTGGTAGTTCAAGAGCAAGCTCAGGAGTTAGAGCAAATCCTGCAAGAACTGCGCCGCACCCAGGCACAACTGATTCAAACGGAAAAGCTTTCCAGTCTGGGTCAGATGCTGGCCGGAATTGCCCATGAAATTAATAATCCCGTAAATTTTATTTTTGGCAACCTGACTTATATCGAGAATTACGTAGGTGACCTGATGCGGCTTGTCCACGCTTATCAGGAACGCTATCCAGAACCCCAAGATGAAATTCAAACTTTACTGGAAGAGATTGATTACGAGTTTCTGACCCAGGATCTGGAAAAAATTCTGAACTCTACCCGGCTTGGGATCGAACGCATTATTCAGATTATCTTGTCTTTGCGGAATTTCTCCCGCCAGGATCAGGCAGAAATGAGGCTATCAAACATTCATGAAGGCATTGATAGTACACTGTTAATCCTGGGACATCGGATCAAGCAAGGCATAGAAATCATTAAGCAGTATGGCGAATTGCCTCCCATTGAGTGTTATCCGGCTCAGTTGAACCAGGTTTTTATGAATATTTTGAATAATGCGATCGATGCTCTGGAAGAAAATTCTACCTTATCGAATCCTCAGGACTCTGCCGCCACTGGCTGCGGTAAACAAATTTACATTCAAACCCAACGTCAGGATGAAAATAGGGTGGAAGTGAGAATTCGCGATACAGGTGTTGGGATTCCAGCCGATATTTTAGATCAATTATTCACCCCCTTCTTTACTACAAAACCCGTTGGGAAAGGAACGGGTTTAGGGCTTTCGATTTGCCAGCAAATTATTAAAAATCATCAAGGCTCCCTGCAGGTTGTTTCACAACCTGGACAGGGCACTGAATTTATCATTCAATTACTGATCAAGCATTGATTTCTAGAATCGCGCCGTACAGAATTTTTTGCGACAGAGGAGAATAGACAGAGGCCACCCTCAGTCCTTCCATCTAGGAAACAACTGTGAACTAGTTACGAGACGATGAGGGCTGAACTTTGGTATCCCTGGGAATAACCAGAATGGCACAGGGGGCATGATGCAACACATAGTTGCTGACACTATTGATCAGGTAGTCGTCCTGGTCAGTGAGACCCCGGCGACCCAATAGAATCAGATCAGCTCCCCACTTCTGAGCCATTTCACAGATCTGGTATCCAGGGTTGCCCGCAGGTAGCCCAATATCAGCACTAATTCCGGCATCGCACATAGCCATATGGCGAGTACGCAAAATTTCCAGGCAATGTTGTCGGGCGGTTTCCCACTGGTCAGTGCGACTGTTGTACCGATCGGGCGATCGCTCCAGTACACTTCCATAGACATCTAAGCACTCAACCTCCGCAGCAGACAGCACATGCATCAGCATTAATCGAGCATTGGTCATTTTTGCTATGGATAGAGCTTCCTCAAAGATATGGTCACCTTCGGCAGAGTCATCCATAGCCACTAAGATTCGGCTAAACATAAACCCTCTCCCTGTAGAATCCATTGAGTAAGACTCTACTCCTTATTTATACAAAAACAATTTGAGGAAGTTGTGAAGAACGGATTACTTGTTGCGTTTCTTTGCATATTCCAGTTGCCGCTGGCGTTCCTGTTGACGAGTGCGCTTCTCAGGCGTGAGAGTGTCAAAACAGTAAGGGCAGCTAATTCCTTCCTCATAATCATAAGAAGCTTTATCGGCCTCAGAAATGGGATGACCACAACTCCGGCACATTTCATAACTTCCTGGTTCTAGCCCATGTTGCACAGAAATTCGTTCATCAAAAACAAAACATTCCCCCTGCCACAAGCTTTCTTCCACAGGAACTTCTTCCAGATATTTCAGGATGCCGCCCTTCAGTTGATAAACCTCCTGGAAGCCCTGACTTTTCATGTAAGAAGAAGCTTTTTCGCAGCGAATCCCACCTGTACAAAACATGGCGATCTTTTTATGTTTAGCAGGATCTAAATGCTGCTGAACGTAGTCCGGAAACTCTCGAAAGGACTTGGTCTTGGGATTGATTGCTTTATGAAATGTACCGATACTAACTTCGTAGTCGTTACGAGTATCAATAAGTACGACTTCTGGATCGGAAATCATTTGATTCCACTCTTGCGGACTGACATAGATACCCACTTGTTGATTGGGATCTGCTTCTGGCCTACCCAGGGTGACAATCTCTTTTTTCAACTTTACTTTCAGCCGCTCAAAGGGCAATTCGTCTGCTAGCGACTCTTTATGTTCCAGGTCAGCTAAGCGTGGATCCGATTTCAGGAAGGCCAGTACGGAATGAATCGCCTCAGCAGACCCAGCGATCGTGCCATTTATTCCTTCCTCTGCCAGCAAAATTGTTCCTCTAATTCCGTGCGATCGACAAAACGTAAGAATTGGCTCTCGCTTTTCAGCGTAGTTGTCCAGACGAACAAACTTGTAGAAACTAGCGACGGTCAGGAGCATAGCAGAAAAATGGCTGATGAAACGTTGATCTATCTTCCAAGAATACTCCTCCACGCCCCAGTTAGTCCAAGATCTAATGTATCCAGGAATGGTAGCAGTTTCACTTGTATTCCGCTGAAAGGCTGAATTGTCTCTTAAAAAGGCCACAGGATTGCCTAAGTAAAGTCACATAAATGCTTTCCGTATTCTCCTACATCCAAAAAAATATCCGTGTTTCCACCAGTGGAGGAAAGCAGATACTTGGTTAAAAATAGATCAGGAACTGCGATCGTGCTTATTAGCTTCTAATCACTATTTCCAACTTTGGTCTATCGATTCATGAAACCAAAGCATATAGCCCTCGTCTTCATTAGCTATCAAAATGACTGCTTTTCACCAACTGGAATTCTACATGGAGTCATCGAAGAGTCCTCAAAAGTTACCAACGTTCTAGCCAATACCGTTCATCTCATTCAGTCATTCAGTGCCTTGCACCTATACTAGCTTTAATTGTGACAACTCCAATTTTCTTTACACCGAACTACGAAGAGTTGATTGATCCAATTGGTATCCTCAAAACCATTAAGGATGTGGGAGCATTTCAAGCAGGCACTCTAGGCTCAGAAATGATTAAAGAGCTAGAACCCTTTAAAGACAGGATTCTAGAGGTACCTAGCAAGCATGGATTTAATGCTTTCATTAATACCAATCTGGATAAGATCTTAAAGCAGCGAGGAATTACAAACATTGTCCTGGCAGGAGCTGTAACATCAATTTGCATTGATTCCACAGGCCGTGCTGCTCACGAGAAAGGATATCACGTCAAAATTCTTTCAGACTGTACTTCAGCTCGCACTGTCCTTAAGCAGGAGTTTTATTGTAGTGGCATTTTTCCTCTATGCTGAAGTAGTCACTCATTCAGAACTGCTTGAGTGTATGGAATTCCACTCCCTGGTGTAGAAAACTAGATGAGTTTAGCAGTCGATAATTCAGATAAAGATTGAGGATTATCTCAAGTTTTCCTACTTCAAGATGGATGGGCTTCTTCATAGTCATTAATGTGATTTCAAAATCATGGATACTAATTTTGCAGCCAACAATGAGTTACATACTCAGATCCAATATCGTTTGATCGAGCAGCTTTCAGAGTCTGAGCGACGTTACCGGGAACTGGTCGAGAATTTACGTGAAATTGTCTTTAAGTGCGATCGCAATGGCTATTTTACCTTCTTAAATAAAGCCTGGACGGCTACTCTGGGCTACGAAACAGCAGATTGTTTAAATCGCCCAATAGATGATTTTCTCCATGCTGAAGATCGTGAGATCTGGTTAAGTTTACTGACTCAGTTGAAAACAGATCAGGAAATTGAGTGTAAAGAGTTACGGTTCCATCACTGTACGGCTGAAATTATTTGGTTAGAGTTATCAGCCCGTTCTGAAAATCAGGGAGAAATTTCTGGTTCTTTAACCAATATTTCCGATCGCAAACGAGAACAGGCTGCTTTAAGAGAAGCCAATGAAGCTCTTCAACTACGAATTGAACAATTGTGCCGAGAAAATCTTGAACGCAGGCAGGCAGAAGCTACATTGATTCAACTATGCGCCCAACTGGAGCAAAAAATACAACAACTAGAAGCAACCTTAACTGAGCTAAAACAAACTCAGACTCGCTTGGTTCAGGCAGAAAAAATGTCGAGTTTAGGTCAATTAGTGGCTGGCATTGCCCATGAAATTAATAACCCCATTAATTTTATTCATGGCAATGTGACTTATGCCAATAAATATATCCAGGATTTGCTGAATTTGGTAGCTTTATATTGTCAATACTACCCTCAACCTCATCCTATCATTCAAGAGGAAATTGATCAAATTGACTTAGATTTTCTGATTCAAGATCTACCCAAATTAACAAATTCTTTGCAAGTAGGAACCGATCGCGTCCGACAAATTGTCCTCTCCCTGCGTAACTTTTCTCGTTTAGATGAAGCAGAGGTCAAAGAAGTCGATCTCCATGAAGGAATTGATAGTACTTTAATGATTTTGCAAAGCCGCTTGAAAGTAAAGGAAAATCGTCCTGCCATCCAAGTCATTAAAGAGTATGGCAAATTACCGCTAATTAAATGCTATGCAGGACAGCTGAATCAGGTCTTTATGAATCTGATTAGTAATGCGATCGATGCCCTGGAAGCCAAGGTGAACTTGTGGCGATCCTCTAATCCAGTTCCGGGTGCTCAGCTTCCTGATCTGCAGATTCAGATCCGGACAGAAGCCGTAGAAGAGAATTCTATTTCTATCTGGATTATTGACAATGGCACGGGAATGCCTGAAGTCGTTAGAGCACGAATATTTGAGCCTTTCTTTACCACTAAAGAAGTTGGTAGAGGTACAGGACTGGGGTTATCGATTAGCTACCAAATGATTGTAGAAAAGCATCGTGGTTCCCTGGAATGTTCATCAACAGTCGGAGAAGGAACTAAATTTTTAATTCAAATTCCGGTTTCACCTTCGCAGGCCAAAAGTTAGGCTACAACGGCTAAAGTTTATTCACTCAAATTCATTCAAGTACCAGGTTATCTGTTAAGTAATTTAGGGCATGAGCGTTCCGTGGCTATTGTGTGGGATGGTGAGGTTGTCGTAGCTATTGAGCAAGAACGGCTCGATCGCCAGAAGTACAGCCCCGGTTACTTACTACAAGCTCCTGGAATCGCTTTACAAATCTAGCTTCCCGCAGAAGCTATTTGTTACTATTTAGACACTTGCAATATTGGTATCACCAATTTAGCCACTATTACCGGAAACTTACCCAGACACGATTTTACACCGGATATTTTGCGTCGTGTTCTGCCGCCAGAACTGGCGGGCCGAGTCCAGCGTGTTCCCAGTCATCACCTGGCTCACGCCTATTCTACATATTGGAATTCTGGATTTGAGGAAGCCCTGACCCTGGCTGTCGATGCCACGGGTAGCACCATTGATCATCGCACTGAATCTTACACGCTCTACGAAGGGCGGGGACAATCCATTACTACGTTGCATAGTGAAGCGGTGACGGCTCATCTGGCTGGGCTTTCAACCCTGGGCTTTTTGTATGAATACATCACTCGTAAAGCAGGTTTTGTGACGCAGCTTAGCGATCGCGTCAAACACGCTGAATCCGGCAAACTCATGGGATTAGCCCCCTTTGGCCGGGAGCAACCGAACCTCCACCGATGGATCCATACCGTAGAAAATTCCTATAGCCTGAAAATCCCAGCCTATGACATCTTCCTGGAAGTGGCGGCTTTAGAGAAACTGTATGACAACGGTGAAGGTAAACCTTACTTGCGGCCTTATTTAGTCGATCTGGCTTACAAGGTGCAGAAGGAATTGGAGCAGGCACTCCAGCACATTGTCGGGCTGGCGATGAAACAGACCGGCCTGCGGAAGCTTTGCATTGCTGGAGGAGTAGGGTTAAACTCGGTCGCCAACTATGAGCTTTTGCAACAACTGCAATTGGATGACATTTTTATTTTTCCCGCTGCTGGAGATAGTGGCATTGCCGTCGGTTGCGCGTTGTGGGCTTATCATACGATCGAAGGAGGCCAGAAACGGGGGCGACTTACTCAAGCCACTCTTGGTCGCTCTTATGGTCAGGATCAGATTACTCAGGCATTACAACACTTTCAGGCGGACCTGTTGATTGAAGAACTCACCCCGGATGAATTGTTAGATCGCAGTGCTCTGGCTCTGGCTCGAGGTAACGTTGTCGCCCGGTTTGAGGGAGGCTCGGAATATGGCCCGCGTGCCCTGGGTCATCGATCGATCATGGCTGACCCAACCTTCAAACGCATGAAGGATATCTTGAATGCACGAGTCAAAGCTCCGGTCATTCCTTTGGAAGCAGTTTCTCAGGTGTTTAAACAGTCGGTGGCCGCGCCATTTATGCTGCTGGTGCCACCCATTAAGCCAGAGTTTCATGAGCAGATTCCAGCAGTTACCCATGTCGATAGCACAGGCCGGGTACAGACAGTAACAGAGGCCGAGAATCCTTATTTCTACTGCCTCTGTTACAAACTGGTCGAAGCGCGGCAAGGTCCGCCAGTATTACTCAACACCAGTTTTAATGTAGCTGGCCAACCGATCGTGGAAACTCCTTTTGAAGCGATTGCTACCTTCCTGAAAACCGATATTGATTATCTAGCGATCGAAAACTTCTGGATTGCCAAACGCCATGTTCCTGTTCGCAGCTATGAGGAGCACCTAGCAAAAGTTGGGGAGTGTTCCATGCCACACGGACTGCCTACAGAAATTCTTGCCGTCACTGAGTTGATGGCAAAGCTCGATCAAGCCTTGTTTTATGGCAAAACAGCAGATTGTCTCTGGTCGATGGAGGAGTTAAAGGCGCTCTCTGCCCAGGGTGCTCAATATAAAGAAACCAGCATTCTTTTCCCCAACACACCATTCTACAGTACATTACAAACCCAGCTTTCAGAGGATATTGTGTTACTCCTGGATCCTTTGGGTCGATCAACTCTCGTGGATTTGACGCAGCAAGCCCAGCCCACATCCTACAGTTTTTTTGAGGACGTTAAGTTACTGCTAGCGGTGCTGAATGCGCCCAAAAACTGGTTAGAGCAAATGCGCATGGAATTGCGCTTAACGCCCTTTGAATTTGAACAGCGGATGCAGTGGGCAACACAGCAACTCCGCACTTATCGCCTAGAGCCGCTATATGCCTATGGCAAACCGCTGCCTCCAGAGTCCGTCATTCCGGTTGCATCTACCCAAACCTTTGCACCTTTTGCCTACGAAGGGTTTTCTGCCCGTCATACCCTACGGCAGTTGCATCATTGCCTCAGTCAGGCTGGATATAGGGAAGCCAACATTTGCAACTTACTGCAGATTCCCTCTCAACAACATATTGAACCGACCTACCTGCCCTATTACGATCGCTATCTGCTCCTCCATACAGTTTTGGGCGATCTGATTCGGCTCTTTCTAGTGCGGGCAGCCCTGCCAGAAACCAGACTCCGGGAAATCTTTACGGACGACCTGTTTGCCGCCCTCTGTGGACTGGGAATGCTGATTCGTCGGGGGAATGCCTGGGCTTCTCGAGTAGATTTATTTGATGCGGTAGGTCTATATATTGCCACTGACCATCGCTACCTCTTATTAGAAGAAGACCAGTTGGATGAAGAGCCAGTGATGTACCTGGGCATGGATAGTATGGGTCTGGTACATACGGCTCCCCAAATTCCGGTTAGTCGAGTATTAGGTTTGTGTTGTGGGAGTGGCATTCAGGGATTAGTGGCCAGTCGTTATGCTCGCGAAGTTGTGGGAGTGGACATTAACCCATGGGCGATCCGTTTTGCTCGCTTCAATGCTCAACTGAATGGCATCAGTAATCCCAGTCGTCCCATTCACACTCAAGTACAGCAATACTTTCAGCAGCGTCAATTACTGGGAAGCCCCAACAGCGAAGAATATTGCCTGGCGCTCTCTCCAGATTTGCGCTTTTGTTTGGAGATGAATCCTGACCACGGCGACCGAGCAATTCAACTCTTCTCACCCACCAATCCTTACTTCACCACTTATCCCATTAGTGAACCCATGTATCGGTTGCTGCGGGATATTACCCAAATCAGGCCGCAATGGGCCATGTATGCTAATGCCAAGAATCAAAGCTGGCTTGAGGATTTAATCTACAAAGGAATCCTCACTTGACTCCGGAAGTTCCGGCTACGAATAATCGGAACTCCCGCATTGACGATCCCTCTCCTGGCGAAGGATTTAGCATTGGTGAATTGCAAACTAAGACTACCCCAACCTGTGTTTCCTCGTATTTGAGGTAGCCCTGTCAAGGGGATCAGAATTGGTGACTCTAATCCTGCCAGCGCTCTATCACTATTTTCGTCTGGGTAAAAACTCCACAGAATGGTGCCCCTGACCGTGCAAGTCGCCAAAGAAGCTATCTTTCCAGCCACTGAAGAGAAAGAATGCCATTGGTGCAGCTACACCAATGTTAATCCCAATATTTCCGGCCTCGCCTTCATAGCGAAATTTGCGAGCAGCGGCACCACTAGAGGTAAACAGACAGGCCATATTACCGTATTGCCCCCGGTTAATCAGCGCGATCGCATCCTCGATCGTCTCTAGATGAATCAGGTTCAGGACGGGGCCGAAAATTTCGGTCGTGGCAACTTCTCCCACAGGATCCACATTTTGCAAAATGGTGGGCCGAACAAAAAAGCCTGCTTCATATCCAGCATTTTAGGATTGCGGCCATCGACCAGAGCATTAGCCCCTTCATCCACTCCTTTTTGAATCAGGTCTTGAATCCGAGTTTTACTGGCCGAGGTAATCACTGGCCCCATTTGCACCCTCTCATCTAACCCATAGCCCACCTGACTGGATTGGGCGGCTTCTGCGATCGCCTCAGTAAACGTCTTTTGAGCGGCTCCTACCGTGATCGCGACCGAGGCCGCGAGACAGCGCTGTCCGGCACACCCAAAGGCACTATCCGCCATAATCCGAGTGGTCGTTTCTATATCGACATCGGGCAGGACAATCACAGGATTCTTGGCTCCTCCCTGGCACTGTGCCTGTTTACCATTGGCCGCTGCCCGACTGTAGACATACCTGGCTACTGGCGTAGAGCCGACGAAACTGATCGCCCGCACTTTGGGATGATCCAGCAAAGCATCTACTACCTCCTTCGCGCCATCCACCAGATTTAGCACCCCTGGTGGTAAGCCCGTTTGTTCGATTAAATGCATCACTTTTTGGAGCGTGAGCGGCACTTTTTCTGAAGGCTTGACAATACAGGTATTGCCGCAGGCGATCGCATAGGGCATGAACCAGAAGGGAATCATTCCCGGAAAATTAAACGGACAAATAATCCCAACCACTCCCGGTGGCTGCCGGATCATGAATTCATCAATTCCTCTGGCAATATCCTCCGAGTTGTAACCCTGCATCAAAGTAGGAATGCCACAGGCGACTTCCACATTTTCAATGGCGCGACGCATCTCCGCTTTGGATTCAGATAAAGTTTTGCCACACTCCAGGGTAATCGTCTCAGCCAGGTTGTCCAGGTTTTCTTCTAATAGAATTTTCAGCTTAAAGAGAAATTGGATGCGATCGCCTGCAGGTGTTTTTCTCCAGTTAACAAAGGCTTGATCAGCCGCCTAGATCGCTTGTTCCGTCTCAATAGCAGATGAAAGGGGAACTTTCGCTAAACATTCTACAGTTGCAGGATTAATGACTTGTAGAAAATCGATCGCATTAGAGGTACATCACTGACCATTGATATAGTTTTGCAGCACTGTAGATAGTCCCATCTAAACTTGCTCAATCACGGCTGTTTCTATTATCCAATTTGATGGTTTCTCCAGATTGATGGCAGCAAGCCAAGTAAGGAAAACCATTCGTAGAAACCTGCGTTTTCCGCAGATAAGAACAAATATCCGCAGATAAGCTGAGTATTTCCCCGGAAGCACCTTTTCTACAAGCAAATATTTAAGTTGTCAAAGCTTACACATCCGTTTGCAGAAGGATTTTCAAAGTTACTCACAGGATTTACAAAGTTTAGGCTTAACAGCCTAAACTGCGGTTGTCTTAGCGAATCAATCAATGGCAGACTACTAAATAAGAATATGCTGTGCTGCTGTCTGTGTATTTAAACCCTATCTAAGTTCAGAACCGGAGTTTCTCGGATTGGAAAACGACTGTTCTCTAGCTCGACATAGTTTAGTTCGACTTCTTGGATGACTTATCTCCTTGTTTGAATAAATCTAGTTGGGTTCACGATGCCTGTTTCTAAAGCGTTATGTATTCTCGATGGACGGCAGGCTTCTACAACTTGTGCAGTTTTGGCCTGTCAACAGTTTGAAGAGGTGTACGCCATTATCTATGAGGATGGATGCCAATCGCCAATGGCACTGGAAAGCGCAATAGCCGTCGCCGACTTTTTACCTTTAGTCAACTATGAAATTATTGATTTAGGAACCATATTTCAAAAGCCTGCTTTGTCAATGCCTAAAGAGCCTTTAGATCTAGGGTTTGCTTCCCGGGATTTAGGAAATGCAACAGAGGTTGTGTTCTCTGCAACCCGTCAGGTAACACTCTTAACCCTTGCCACTGAGCGAGCAGCTTTAAAGGGTATTCAAAATATTTTTATTGGCCTTTCGGAAACAGATTTTCCTGACCACTGGCAGAACCATCAGACTTACATCAGCTTATTAGCCAGAGTGTTGGGTGAAGCCCTATGGCGAGATCCAGATGCCCTGACCATTTATACACCGTTGCTGAATTTAACGCGGGCAGACATTGTGAAATTGGGCCTAAGTGTATTAGGCAACCGATTTCAAGCCATGTTTGAGCTAACCCATGACTGTGAGCAAGGAATTGAAGGAGGTTGCGGCCACTGTTATAGCTGCCTGACCCGCGATCGCGGCTTCCAGGAAGCGGACGTTGAAGACCCGATCTGGAAGTTTCGCACTACTGAGTCCTACAAAATCATTGAGCAAGCCTACCAGATTCTGCATGGAATTAGCTTGAATTAACCCTGATCCAAAGCCAGCATCTTTATTTTGCTAGTAAAAAATCTTGCCTCTATTGGACTTCGGTTAATTCAACGGGCCAGCCAGAATGGTTTTAGCAATCGCGGCCATGATGCCGGTTCCATCTTCTTGCTGCAGTTCTTGATACCAGTGCTGGGTTTTCTCCATGTCTTTGCCGTGAGTCATATCCGCCCGTTTGCGTGCCCGTAGAATAATATCTGCTACTCGCTCCTTGCGGGCTGCTTGATAACGGAGTAAAGCATCTGTGACACTCAAATTCGTGGTGGTCAGGTAGTTCGCTAAGATCCAGGCATCTTCCATCGCCTGACAACCCCCCTGGCCCAAATCAGGAGCTGTACCATGCGCCGCATCTCCCAACAATGCCACTCGCCCTTTCACCAGGGTTTGCAGGGGTTCAATATCGTGGATTTCAACCCGATTGGTTTTGTTGGGATCGAGCCGCTGGATCAGAGTTTGTACCGGATCTGCCCAACCTTTGAAGTGACCGGATAATTCTTCCCGATAGGTTTCTGGAGTACTTTCTATCCCTTTCGGCAAGGGTACATCCAGAAAGAAATAAAAACGATTGTCGGCGATCGGCATCAAGGAGGCTCGCTTGCCCTCGCCTACATATAATGTCCAACTTGTTTGAGGAGCAAGATCATCGCTGACAGGCACCAGCCCATTCCAGTTGACATAACCCACGTAGCACCGTTCCACGGAATGTCCCACCACATATTGCCGAATTGCGGAATGAGTACCATCGGCTCCTACGACCAGATCGCCCGTCGCTCGGTGGCCATTCTCAAAAATTGCTGTGGCGCTGGTTGCGTCTTGTTCTACCGCAATGCATTTGGCATTCAGTTGTACCCGATCTGGCCCCAATGCCTGTAACAGCATTGTCTGGAGGTCGGTTCGGGAGACTGGATAGGGCCGTTGACCAACCTGCTGAATCAATGGAGAGAGGCTGAAATCGGTCAGGAGTTCCCCCGTATGGCTGTAGTAGGCCATTCGCTCCATCTGCCCCCCAATGCTGGCAATTGCTTTACCCAATCCCAAACGGTTGAGTACCTTAACTCCATTTGACCAGAGAGAAATAGCCGCCCCAGCGGGACGCAGTTCACTCACCCGATCGTAAATCTCCACTGAGAACCCTGCCTGACGGAGCGCTAATCCAGTCGTTAATCCTCCCATTCCAGCTCCAATAACGATCGCCTTTAAATTTTCCATACGGTGTTCCTATCAAAAGGGTGAAACTGCGGGTCTAGAGTTAAGAATTTACAAAAGTTGTCTTTTAACGTAGAGAATTTATTGTACGAATGAGAGTGGCATTTAATTGTTCGGTCTGATTCGTTTTATACCAGTTTTTTTAACACTTGATTGAAGCTCTAACCCAACGGTTATGTTTAGATTCCATGACGCTTTAGACTCTAAAAATACCTCTTGCTAAGTTCTGTGCCATCTATCATCACACAGCACCCATTAACCTGTATTACGGCCTGCGGGAAGCGCTGTGCTTAATTGCGGAAGAGGGCTTAGCGAACTGCTGCCAACGGCACCAGAAAAATGTGGAATATCTCTGGGACAGGCTGGAAAGTATTGGCCTGACCATGCACGTTAAACAAGAGTTTCGTCTACCCACCCTGACCACCATGCGAGTTCCTGATGGGGTAGATGCTAAAGCGATCGCCCGTCAACTGCTCACGGAATACAATATTGAAGTGGGCGGTGGCTTAGGCGAACTGGCCGGAAAAGTCTGGCGAGTCGGCTTGACGGGCTACAACAGCCAGCCGGAGAATGTTGATCGGTTAGTCGATGCATTGCAGCAGGTGCTTTGATCGCGATGGTCTGTAGAGGCGGTTCGGCGAACCGTCTCTACTAAAATCATCCCTTACACCCCAAAGACTCACGAGTATCCACGCCTGTTACGGGATTCGTGCCGCTAGCCGTTTTGCAGAGTTCCAACACCTGGACGCGATCGAGGGTAGCATTACTAAAATCGGCTCCCGTTACATTGGTGCCCTTGAAATTGGATTTCAGCAGCATGGCGGAGGTGAGCACGGCATTGCTCAGGTTCGCGTTGGCAAAGTTGGTGATGTAAGCAATACCATCGCTGAAATCGGCCCCGCTGAGGTTGGCATTGGCTAAATTCGCTCCGTTAAACACGGCACCCCGCAGGTCAGCTTCAGTAAAGTTGGCATTTCTCAAATCCGCATCGCCAAACTCACTCCGGACTAAGTTCTGACCTGAGTAATCTTGGGCACTGGGCTGCAGATCATCGTAAGCTCGAATGGCTGCAGAACTAGCTGCATGAGCAGGAAACGCAGGAATGGCTGTGACTAACAGAAAAGCGATAAGAAGCCCAAGAAGTCGAAATATCCACATAAGTCACTGAAAGGGTGCGATCGCATTACGTTATTAAACTTAACATTTGCTGCCGCTCTAGTAGCTGGACATAATCATGCTGCTTACCAGATTAAACGTACTATCCAGGAAACTGATGCGATCGAGCACACTGGCAACGGTACGAGGCGGCTTGCTGATCAAGGTATCGAGCGCAATCAGGCGATTAAAATCAAGCTTTACTGGCTTGGGTAGAGGTGTGCTACCCGTGGGGCCATAAAACTTGACTCCGGCCAATTCCATCACCTTGATGAATTCCTGGGCCAGGATGCCATAGCCGATCGTGGTGGGGTGGATGCCATCCAGAGAAAACAACCCTCCCTGAATTCGCTGTCCGGTGGAGTTGGAAATAAAGAAGCGAGAATCGGGGACAGGAGACAGGGCTTGCAGTTCGGGTGGCAATCGGTATTGTCCTCCCACCTCATCCCACCAACTGGGACGGGCAGCCGGATCTTCCAGGTAACGGCGCACCGCAAGGCGATCGAGCAATCCGGCGGTTTCAAACAAATACCAGTCCCTGCCCTCCTTGCGAGCCTGCTTCACAGCATCAACAATGAAATCGTTGTACTGGTCAATAGCACTGTCGATCGCCCGCGCATCTGCCCCTGTCAGGTTCGGGTTTTTGTTTGGCTTAAAGTCTTTATTGCTGATCCAGGGAAGGGTGTAGTAAGGGAAGTAGCGCGATCCAGGGGCCAATTTATCTGCTACTCCACGGGCAAAGGGGGCGATCGTCACATGGGGTACTGTGCCAATGATCACATGACGAGCACGGATTTTTTTGATTTCTGCAACCACCCTGTCTAATTCGACCTTGAAGTGAATGGGTCGCCAGACGGTGTACTGATCATTGACCTCCATATCGTCGTAGCCGTCCGCCGTCCACTTGACTTTGAAGGTGAGGATACTGCCCAGTGCATTGTTAGCCCCAATCAACACAATCAGGGTTTCAATGCCATCCCCGCTCCCTGTCTCGGTAGTGCCTTCTGCCCCTAAAGCAGCCGCTGCTTCAAGAGGAGTTAGCGATCGACCGGAAGCATCCCTGGCCGAGTTCAGGACTCGGATCGCCGCCCGTTCGTTGTGATGTTCTACGACTTGCTTGAGAAAATCGTCTTTGGGGGGATTGGCATCCAGAACTTTCTGGCAGATAGCTGCCGTTCGTGATAGCGTATTGCGTAAGTCCCAGCCATACACGGCCAGATTGTGATTAATCTGCCGTTGCATCGGTGGGCGAGAGCCGTCTCCCCGTTCCCAATAATCCTCAACCTTATCTAAGTAATCCCGCAGAAATAAGAGGGTGGGTAGAATCTCTAGGACATCGACATTGCCACCAAAGCGCTGCTCTAATGCTCGCGCTAAATTCTCAATATTAAGTGGCAATCCATCCCCTGGCCCGTTATAGGTGGGATAGCGGAATGAAGGTTTCCAACCCAGGGCTTCAGCAATCATCACAGGGTAGGATAATCCGGTATTAAAGATGGCACCACTTTGAAACCCGTGGGTGAGGGAATCCCCAATGGTCACGAGGCGGTGGCGTGGGGTGCCAGTTTGATTGACAGATACCTGAATGCCAAGAGTCGGATCAGTGACGGGTTTGCGTGCTTCTGGCCGGATAATGACATCATCTGGAATGGGAGTGCTGGGAACTGAGTTAACCATCTAAACCTCCTCTGCCGGGGAAATGGGGACTTTTTCTTGACCCTGACGAAGTGACGATCGCAGGGGGCTGCACTTTAAGCGGCCTCGGTACAACCCTAACAAAAGCACAGCCAGTAAGCCCCCTTTAGAGAGAATTCGTTATGAACACTTCCTGGCTCAGTCGGGTTTGTTAACACGACTGATGTACAACACTCGTTGATAATGCTGCCAGAATGGAAGCGCAAAGATTGGGTTGTCTGCGCCTATGCTGCGGTTTATTGTGTTGCTATTGTTAACCCTCAGCCTGGTGCTGGGTTGTCGAGCGAACTCTTCACTGCCAACAGTAACAGAGTGGGAAACGGGGCAGTCTGAAACAAGGTTGGCGGTACAGACGCGGGCACGATCGCAACCCTTTATCTGGTGGGAGGCCGAACAGCCCAGTAAAACGAATTTTCCCCCAGCGCAGCAGAATCCATTTGCTCCTGCCAATGCCACGGAAGCGGCAGTCCTATCCAATCAGCAGTGGATTGGGGTAGAAGGTAAACGCTCTCAACCTCTGTTTCTGGAGTATCCGGTGCAGGTTTCGGAGGCGGGTTCTTATTTCTTCTATAGCCGTAAATTTTGGCAGCATGGCCCGTTTCGCTGGCGCTGGGATGATCAACCCTGGCAATTTGTCAGCGATTCGGTTTACCTGATGGATGAGGTCGGGATGCGTAAATTTGTGGGGGCCAACTGGGTCAGTCTGGGAAGAGTGAATTTAACGGCAGGCCCACACACTCTGCGCATCGAATTAACTCAAAATGATGGTGCAGCAGCGTTTGACTGTTTTGTGTTAACGTCTACGCCGTTCCATCCCCAGGGGAAGCTCAAGCCCAATCAGTACTACACGGCAACTATTCCAGATGGCTTCCTGTTTACCCCAGAAAGCGATTATTCCATCGCAGGCACTGGTTCGCGCCGTCTTGCTACTAGCCCAATTAATTTGCGATCGCTAAATGAAACCGTTGCTGGAGAAAAGGGCTGGATTCAGGTCAAAGGGGATACGTTTATCCATGCCAAAACGGGGCAAGCAGAACGCTTCTGGGCAATCAATGTCGGTGCTCAAGTGCTGCAAATGGATGACAGTATGATGCGATCGATGGCGCAGTTTTTTGCCAAACAGGGGGTGAATCTGGTACGAGTGCATGGGCCGCTCTGGTCAAAAGACTTGCAACCTCTGCCAACCTCGGAGGTGAACAAACTATTGACCTTCATCGCTGCGATGAAACAGGAAGGCATTTACACAGCACTCTCGATCTATTTCCCCGTCTGGCTGGAATTGCAGGATAATACTGCGTTCCCTGGTTATACCGGCCAGCATCCATTTTCCCTGCTTTTCTTCAATCCAGAGTTTCAAAAGCGGTACTACCGTTGGTGGCGTAGCTTGCTAACCACTCCAAATCCAGCAACTGGAAAGACACTACAGGAGGAGCCGGCTCTGGCAATGGTGGAGTTAGTCAATGAAGATTCTTATTTCTTCTGGACATTCAATCCCTACGAAACCATTCCTGCACCACAAATGAAAATTTTAGAGGAACAATTTTCCACCTGGCTAACCAAAAAGTATGGATCGCTGGAGAAAGCTCGTATCACTTGGAAACAGAGTAATCCGGGGGAATCATCTCAGGTGAAGGGGGATGGGCCAGATGGTTCCGTAGGGATTCTGTCTGCTGGAGACATTGCCGCGCAACGAGAAACTCAACGAGCCAGGGATACCGCCGCATTTCTGGCAGAAAGTCAGACTACTTTTTTTAAGCAGGCGATCGCTTACCTTCGTAATGATCTCAACTACAAGGGATTGATTTATGCCTCGAACTGGATTACTGCCGATGCTCAAAGGCTTGGTCCGTTGGATAAGTACACCAATACAGTCGCAGATTTCATGGATCGGCATGGTTACTTCAACGGCCCCCACGAAGGGCCAACGGCCAGCTATTCCCTAAGTTCCGGCGATACCTATGAGGATCGTTCGGCCCTCCTGTTTACTGACCCAACGAAGAAGCAGAAACAGGATTTCAGCCTGCCCATTATGGATGTTCGCTATAACAACCTGCCCTCCACGATTACGGAAATTAACTGGGCAATGCCAAACCGCTTCCGCGCCGATTTTCCCTTGCTGGCCGCTGCTTATGGACTGTTGCAGGGCACCGACGGCTTTTTCTTCTTCGCCACCAATCGGCCCGGATGGGAGGATTCGCTCGGTAAGTTCTCGATCGCCTCTCCAGTCGTAATTGGACAATTTCCAGCGACGGCTTTGATCTACCGCAAAGGCTTGTTACAACCGGGAATCCCCGTTGCAGACATTCCCCTCAAAACACAAGAGATCTTGAATCTGCACGGTGCGCCTCTGACGGCCCCGCAAAACCTGGATGAGTTTCGCGCTCAGGACATTCCACCCGGTCAGGAGTTACAAAGCGATCGCGTCAGTAGCATTGATCCGTTAGCATTTCTGGTGGGTCAGGTGAATCTGCAATTTACCCAGCAGGGTGGCACGGCTCGTCAGGTAGAGTTATCCAAATGGATCGATCGCAAGGCCAAAACCGTTCGCAGTTCCACCGATCAACTGCTGTGGGATTATCAACGAGGGATCGTCACTGTCAATGCACCTCAAGTCCAGGGCATCACAGGCTTTTTACGACAGGCCGGAGCACAAGAATTTCCACAAGTCCGCATTGATTCTGGAATGGATTACGGCACAGTGCTCCTGGTATCTCTGGATAATCAACCCCTGGCAACCTCTCACCGCATGTTGTTGCAAGTGATGTCGGAAGAACAAAACTTTGGTTGGAAAACATCCGGTACTCCCCGCAAAACAATTCAAAGGGTGGGTAGTAGTGCGATCGCGGTTCGTAATTTGACTGGCAAAATTTCCTTACTTCGACCTGATGCCCCAGTCCTCAACGTCATGGCTTTGGATTTCAACGGCTATCCAACGAGCAAAGTAGGAAAAGCCAATAATTTCCAATTGCAGCCCACAACATTTTATTACCTGATCGAAAGGTGATACTATCCCAAATCCCGGACTTAACCTGAAAATTTTCTGTTTAATCCCTTTTCAGATCTGAAGCCTTGTCGATGAGCCTAAATTGAGATTCAGCAGGAATACTGAACCTTAGCGTCAGTACAAAAGTGCTTTGTAATTCTTGATGCGATCGCCCTCCAAACACGCCTCACCCCCAATCTCCTGGGCGGTTTCGGGATGACTGATTGCCTTCCGCTACGGCCCTCACTAACACCAGTCCCACAGGGGTGCGTGTCACCTTCTTGGTAGGAAAATTAGGCTAGAGGAGAAGAATATCC
>NZ_JBRAGO010000062.1:0-27416 GCF_052746595.1 Leptodesmis sp. | reverse complement strand
TGCGTTTCATCCCCGGCTTAAAAGACCGGGGTTCTCACGCGAGTTTTCTATAGAGAATCGCAAGGGGATAAGTCATCTGGCAACAACTACTGGCAACAACTAAAAGATCTTCAACGAGCAGGTGGCCTGAAATAAATCATTCACAACCTGGGCAGACCAATAACCTTCTGCGCGGCGACCCTGTAGCACCATTAAGCGCAAAGAAAAAGCCTGGGGATATCCTTCTGCTTCCAGCCAGAGGCGATCGCTTTCGACCTCGCAGGCAACCATTTCTTCATCCATCAATTCAGTGGCCATCTGTTTCATGGTATCCACCAGTTGCCCCAGCAATCGACAAAAGTCGTTTAGTTCCGCCTCTGTCAATTCCAGGGCCCAATCATCCGTACCCACTAATCCCTGAAATTCCATGGCTTCTGGATCATAGCCAATGCGCCAACCGGGGCCAGATTTGAGGAAACGGGACATGGGAGGAGAATTAAAAGTTTTAAGTTTTCAGTTCAGACCAAGCTGAGAATTTAGAACTTAGAGGATGCTTTAAAAGCCGGTCTCTTTGTCACCCTGGCGACTGAGGTCGCGGCTATACCGAGAAAGCCTGCCAACGCAGGTTACTGAAAACCTTGATTGTATTGAGTCTGCATCGGCAAACTGGGTGAGTGCAGTCACGGTTTTAACCGCCAGATACTTTTCAAACGCCCTCTTAAAGCTCATAACTTACTTACGTGGGAGTTGAGTGGCAAAAGCGTTGACTAAGGCTTGCACCAGGGCATTGCGCTGAGCCAAGTTGAGTTTTTGAATGGCAGCAATGTCACCCGCTAGTGGGTTTTTGTTGAGTTTATTACCACTGGGATAATTATTCTCATCCATGCGCCCGTAGATTTCCAGGTAATCAGCCAAGGTGAGTTTCCAATCCAGCCGATAAAATGGAATGCGCCCTTTCACATAGAGATGATAGCGGATCAGGCGGCCAACCAGGGTATCGTCTTCCGCAACTTTTTTGGTTTCTTTATTAAGATATTGGTTCTCCTTGGGAAAATCTGGAAGTTGCTCGTAGACCTTTTTCCAGGCATCATCGGAACGAATAATTTGCGCGATCGCCCCATGCCCGCCAGTGACTACCTCGGTCAGCACTTCCATGCCAACGACAATACCGCCTGCCAGCACCAAAGCCACCAGGTAGAGCTTGATAGGTATTCTCCCCAAAATCCCCTTCATTGCTTTTTGTTTCTCCAATTCAGTAGATTAAAAATCTTCTCAAGCAAAAGTAGCACTTTCAGGAACGGCATAGGGGCAGGCTGGAGCGAATTGGATCACTAGCCATAATTCCCTCCCCTGCTCTAGTATCGCCTATCCCTGCCCTTACCCGTAGAGTTTACTTAATTTAATGACTCTGCTGGCCAGCCTACTGACTGCGGCGGCGGCTCCTAGTTCAGCTACACCGCGATCGCCCAGGAATTGGCAAAGCTAGATCGCATGCTCAAAGCTGAATGGTAAGGTGCAAAAGCCGGAGGCATTGCAACGAGCTAACTACCTCATCCAGCGAGGATTGTCTGCCGATGCTGTACAGGAAATTTCCTCAGTAAAAAATCCCTCCACAGAGCTGCAGCAGGTGATTCAGGAGATTGAGACCCGCTTATGTCATAGCAAGTAGTCTTCGTTAGCTCAGAGAGCGAATTTTGTCTCGGAATGCCATCACCGCATCGATTGAGTTTAGCGGCGGCAAGTAGCCTTGGCATCCTAACCGATTATCTTTATTCCGCCGCTACAACGATTTGTTATGTGTCGATTGCTATGTCAGCTCATCTACCAAAACAGACTTCATTTGAATGGCAATTTACTGAATGATAATTTACGCCCTTAGAAGTATGGCTAGCAGGTTGACCGAGGGTCTAGTGGGCTTAACCCCGTCGTTTAAGATCAGGTTCTTTTCGTCAGTGTCTTTAACCAGTTCAGTAACAAAGGCTGAAATCTCTAGCTGAGCCTTTGTCCCATCAGTGTAGTCACGTAGCAATTTCTGAACTGACTTGATGCCCTTCCAGGTGTTTAACTTTTTGAGCGTGTCTTTTACTATTTTGCGGTCGAGTCCATCGAGAAGGCGATCTAAGGTACTAATGCACTGCTGAATCCGATTGAGTCGCTCTGAGGTGAGAGTGACATTCTCGATCGTTTCTACTTGGCTGAGTTCCTTTGCCCGTCGCCGCTTTAAGTCCACCAATTGGGTATAGAGGGTTTGAGCCATTGCACGGAGATACCGAGCCGAGAAGATATCCCCCGCTTCCGGTGTTTTGCAAGCAGTTGCGATGGCGATACCATAGGCATCCCGCTCCCCAGTTTGATCATTCCAGAACACTAGCTCTTGACGGTCTGGAATGGGTTCGCCGTTGGGTCCGAAATACTGGATCGAGAGGGCCGCCAAGGCGATCGCCTCATCTTTTTCACCCGTTTGTCTGCCCAGGGCAATGGGGTTCGCCGGGTAATCGTTGCCTAAAGCCTTGAGCCGCTGGCTAATGTCTCCGGAAAAGAGGATTTCTCGCTGGGTGTAGAGATCGCAGGAGGTTTCCTACTGACGATACAGCGTTTCCTGAAAACTCTCCTAGGCCTGCCGCCGGATCTTAACTAGATTCCGAATAAAGTCTACATATCCTGGCAGAATGGTGTCGTCGAATAGCGTGTCGCCATAAATTGATGCACCCAGATCGTTAACATTGGGCACATCCTGTAAGGTTCCGTCTCGTTCGGCGACATTGGTTCCAATTAGCTTCTTGTTGAGGTTGGCAAGACGGCTGGCCTGGCGTAACAACTGGCTTTCGCTATTGGCGTAATAGATGTAGATGGTTTCAGCCTGGTGCTGCTTGGGTCGGTCAATGCGGCCAATGCACTGCTCTAGTACCATCGGGTTCCGGGGCAAAGCGATGTTAATGGGGTAGTCGGCATCTTGCAGGTTTTGACCCACCGAGAGGGTTTCTGAACCGATGAGCACCTTAATTTCTTCGTCTGCGTTGGGGCGGTCAGTTGGATTGCGACAGCTTGCGATCGGGGCAAACAACCGGAAAAGCTCTAACCGCTTAATACCTAGGCGCTGCTGACCTGCTTTGATGACGTTATGGGGCGCGACTGGAACAGCACGGCTATCACCGTCTGGAAAGTAGTATTTGGTGCCGCCGATCGCCATGCCAATCCCCTGACTCGCGATCGTTGAATCCTGGGCCATGTAGCGGTAGTAGTCGATCGCGGTATCCGAGAAGGTGGAAATGAGCAGGACCTTATGGCCTTGGCTCACCAGTTCTCGCACTTTAGCGGTCACCTGTTCGCGCTTGTGGTCTTTGATAAACTCCTCTGCCAGCAGATCTTGAATCTTCTGCAACTGCATCAAGTCATGGTCACAGGCTGACTACATTAAGTGATAAATTCGGCAAGCTTCGTTCGGATCGGACTGTAAACGCGCGATCGCAAGTTCTATGCTGCGACGAAGTTGCTGCCGCTTTTCTTGCTGCTCGGTTTCGGTCTCCTCCTCCTCATCGTCTTCTGTTTCATAGTCCTCCTCGTAGGCTTCTCGGTTATCCCAAAAACCGAAGTCTAATTGCTCAGATTGCCCTGACTCAAAACCGTAGTGGAGCAAGAGGAACTGCTTTAACTCATCGGTATCAGGAGTAACGCTGTCCAGGCGCGATCGCATTTGCTCAATCCGACCGCGAAAGTTGACGATCGTGCGTTTCAGCGCATACATACTGGACTCTGCCCGTTGCAGGAAAAAGCGGCGCTGGTTTTGCAGCAGGGCACGCTGTTCAACGCTGCCAGTTAGATACCGAACGGGGTCAGCGAAGGGGATATAGAGTTGGGTTTCAAATTGGGTAAAGATCTCCTCTAGGGCCTGCTCAGTGCTGTCTTCAAACTGCACAGGGAGCCATTCTGCCTGACGTTTGGCATAAACATTGAGATCGGGCATGGCATCGCGGAGCATCTGGCGGGTGCGTTGCAGAAACAGTTCCCGGTAGGTACGACGGAACAAGTTGGAATCGTCGGTGAATGGCTCTACTCCCGTTTCTCGGTTCTGGAACCACTGAGCTAGTTCGGGGGGAAAGCCAGCATTGGTGAAGCCTTCTGGTTTGGTCAAAAAGGGCTGGAGGATGTTGTAGATGTCTTCACGGCGGTTGTTCTAGGGCGTTGCCGTTAGCAATAGGAAGTAGCGTTGCCGTCCAGAGGCGCGATCGCGGTCTCGAATCTGCAAACAGAGCTTGTGAATCCGGTTTTTATAATTACGGATACCTTCGTGAGCCTCGTCAATGATCACCAGGTCGGGGCCACCGTAACGGTTGAAGTCATCAATGAACCCTGTTCCCTTCCGGCTCATCAAGTTTTTGTTGTATAGCTCGTAGTCGCTATCCCGAAAACCGAGTTCATTCATCTCGCGTTTCCAGTTGTCGTGCAGTTTGCGAGCTGCAATGATCGCAACTTTGGCTTGTCCGTTCTGTTGCCGGGAAAGACGAGCAACGGCAGCCGCGAGACGGGTTTTGCCCAGACCCACCGCATCAGCACAGACGGCTACGCCAAAATCTTGCATGACCCGCAGGCAGTGTTGCGCACCGGATTTCTGGTGTTCAAACAGGACACCTTGGTTGACCAGTTCATCGAGGCGATCGCTTGGCTCCACTCGAAATTGTTGGGGGCGTTGCTGGGCCAGCCAGTAGAGGAAGTCATTAGGAGTGCCATGCTGGCCAGACAGAATTCGTTCTATGGCCTGCTGGAAGCCTTCTATCTCATCAAAGTTGGGCAGTGCTTCAACCTGGGGAACTTTGGGAGGGTTTTGTGGCTGAAGTGGGCGGCACGGGTGAAGTTGTCGGAGCCTTCGTGCAGGATGTGGTTATCGAGGCGATCGCTATAAATGCCAGTTTTCTTGTGGTAAAGCGATCGCCCTTGGCTCATCTTGATCAGCTTGATTTCCAGGAAACCTAGCCGCACCAATTCAGCCATAATTTGCGTGCCATTGAACGCACTCTCCTCAAGTCCTTCAAGAAATTCCTGCAAGGTGCGTTGAATGAATTGGGCACGGTAGTCAGGATTATGCAGCTTTTCCAGTTCTGCCACATCAGCACGTTTCGTGAACCCTTGCCAGTCCATTAGCAAGCGGATTTGGCCTTCGGTTTGGACAATGGTTTGTAGGGGTTCTTCGTAGAGTTTGAGGACACCGCTATCAAAATAGGCCGTGGAACGGCGATAGATACGGCTCCGTGCCAGCATTTGGGCCATTATCTTGTTGTAGGCATCCAGTTGATCTGGCAAGTTATAACGCCGTTTAATCCCTTTAATTTCCCGAAAGCTGCCGCTCAGGAGGGCGGGTTCTTTAGTAGTTTGCTCCAGCAGCAGAAACTTCTCAATGATTTTGAGATTGCCTGTACAGAGGAGTGTAGGTGAGGGGAGATCTTTAGGGGTACGGGGATGATAGGTGTAAATTTTGGCGGCGCTAGGGTCAATCCGAATCACCTTATGGGGAACGGCTTTATCTTTGAACCCCAGTAGGGAGACGATATTTTTTAGGAAGTTGCCACCACCCCCTAACATTTTGTCAGCGTCTCGATACCGAAAAACAAGCCAGTATTGCCCCCCAACTCCTTTGATGGGAATGCCTTGGGGCAGGTAGTAGGGGCGTTGTTGACGAATTAGGTCTTGAATGACGGTTTCAATCATGAAAACTCACGGTTTAGGAGAGTAGAAGTGTGAAGGGTTGGGTTTCGAGGTACCGGTAGATCGAAAAATCTCGGATGTCACTTGTGAGAATGCGGTTTTCTTTCAGTTCTTCAGCAAGAACCACTAACGAGGCATCTGCTAGATCCATTGGCAAATTGGCATATTGCTGCATGAGCTGAATGCTCGTTCTAGATGGTTCTTTTGAAAGTTGAAAATTTGAATGCTGTCTGTGGTGAGTTGCTGGAGAAATCTGAATTGGGCGGTTTGTCCGCAGCGTTCGTAAAGTAGGTAGCTGGTTTCGATAATGACTGGGTAGGTGGTGATTAGAGGTTCTTTGAGGAGGTTCAGTTACTGCCGGGCTTGGCTGTGAAAAGTATCGTTACGATTGCCAAGGGCAACAAAGAATCCCGTATCAACCAGAATCATGGTTGACGATCTTCAGTTTGCGAGAGAATCTGGCGGGCAATTTCTTCTGAGTTCGTGGCAAGGTTAGGATCACCAGAGAAGCAACCAATGAAATCGCTATTACGCAGGCTGGCTAGAGGGTCAGGTTGTTTTTCCTCTTTTCTGTTGGCTTTGTTGAGATAGGCGGTAAGTTGATTTAGGAGATTTAGGGTCAGTTGGTCAATATCTAGGTCGTTCAGTTTTTGGGTGATTTTTTGTTTGATTTCTGCTGTATCCATTGTGAGTCTTCCTAGATTTTATTGAAAGGTCATGCCAGATGCCAGGTAAGACAGGCCATCATAAACCGTGATCTGCATGCCGCGAATACAGGGTTTGCCGCTGCGCTTGCCGGGTTCAATCGTGATTCTTTCGCGGTAGGTCATGGTTTATCCTCTCTGAAGGGTTCAAGAATTTTGACGAGAATTCGCAACAGGTCTTCTAAGTCAGCAGGAACCCGGTAGAGATTCAGATCTTGGGTTACTGCACGAGAGGCGCGATCGAATTGTCCAAACTGCCAGATATTTCCGGTTGAAATGGCTCCTTGCAAGATAGTCTGATCGGACTCAATCCATTGATCAAGCGCGATCAGTTCGATCGCCAGTTGCACAAAGCCTCGTTCTAGGTCTTCGTTTTTAGCCTCGATGACCAAAAATGTTTAACCGTTTTGCGGCAAGTAATCTAGGGAACCCTGAGTGGTGCAGAAAACTTTTTTGAGTCTCATGATGGATAACCTGAACGACCAAAACAGCGCCTGAAACCCCTTGCCCTCGTTCGTTCGCCCGATAAAACTCAAGATCGCTGTCTCGGTGAGAATCCTTGATTTATAGGGGTTTCAGGAGTTTTCTGCACCACCAAGTATCAGCAACTCAAACCCAAAAATCCGGGGTAATAACCGCTCCTTCACATACCCCGACCACGATCGATCCGCTAACCCTTCCGTCAAAGCATCAGAATTTGCTTGAAACCGTTGGTAAATCAGTTGAAAAATCCACAGCAAAAACGTACCCGTCCCGCAGGCTGAGTCAAGAATCATCACCTCCGGATCGGCCAACCCCAACGGCTTATTGAACCTCTCCTTGAGCAAACAATCAACCGATCGCACCAGGTAAGACACCACTGGCTCCGGCGTATAGTAAACCCCGCGTCGCTCCCGTATCTGGGGCTTATAGGCCGCCAAAAAGTCCTCATAGAACCGAATCACAATGTCTTCCCGGTTCATCTTGGCGCGGAAATCTTCCAAAATCGCATCCATCTTAGCCGCCCGCAGAATACTCACCACCTCTGCAATGGCATCCATCAATTCATCCGCAATCACCAGGGATGCGTCTAAAGCCGCCCCCCGATCATACTCACCCACCGCCTGCGACACATCCCGAAACAACCGCCGCAAAAACGGATTCGTCTTCTTGTGAAGTTCTGGAGCCAGGCTGGAAAAAAACCTACACTTTAAAGAATAAAAAGAATAATAATCAGTTAGGTCTCAAATAAATGGCACGGCAGCCTTGTCCATGTACGTGGCATAGCTTGCTGTGCAAGAGCCTGAAAGGTTTTCGACAAAAAGTATAAACAGCACCAAATAATGGGTTAGTGAGCATGACCAACGTGAAGAAGATCCTGTTTACCGCGATCGGCAGTCTTGCTTTAGTTCTTTTCCAGGACGGATTGCCTGCTCAGGCTAAACCTACTCGATCTATCACTGAACCTGTAGATTTGAAAGTTGCCCAGGCCAAAACTACGAAAGCCAATGATTTCTATAAGCAAGCCGAGAAGCAACTCCCGCAAGATTACTATGTGCTGTATCGGGTAATTGAGCGACTGGCTCGTGCGAATGGATTGGATTCCACGCCCTGGCGAGTCTACATTTCTCCCAAATATGACATCAATGCCTTTGCCACTCAGGTGAATTTATTGGCCTTCTACGCGGCCTACTGGATATGGTTCATGGCGATACTGATGCGATCGCTTGTGTGGCGGGGCACGAGATGGCTCACCATGTTCAGAATCATATTGCTCTGGGTGAGGGCGAGCGGCAAAAGATCCTGCAACAAAAACGAGCCGAAGCAATCCAACAAGTTGCTGCAAAGGAGCAAGACTTGCGTGATGATCTTCTCCGTATCAATGCTGGGAGTTGGGTGACAGGGCAGGTAGGTTCCCTGGGAAACTTAATTCAAGGCTCTCGTGGTATTCCTGGGCTGGTTGGGGCGATCGTCGGGTCAGTGCTGCAAAACCAACGCCAGCAACGCCTGCAGAATGCGGCTAAGCGGATTGAACAAATTGCGGCAGAAAAGGAAGCGAAAATTCGCAAAGAGTGGTCAGAACTGAGTCATCGTCAGGAGTTTGAAGCGGACAAACTGGGCTACCAGTATGCAGTGCGGGCTGGGTTTAAGCCAGAAGGATGCTTAACGCCGATGAATGTCTTAAATCGACTGCCAGGTAGTCAATCTTCGCCCACGCCAAAATTGGCCAATGGAGATTTTGGATGCAGGAATTCGCGATTGCGTGAAACAACTCATTCAAAAGCAGCCGATTGGCCAACAGCAAGGCTGCTGGCAATCAACAGCATAGCGAACTATTAGATGAGGCTTATCAGTGGTCATTGATTACTGCTGCTCACAAAGGACAAATGACAAGCCTGGTCTACTGATCTCAGGCCCTTTCCTTCAGCCAATTGGCGATCACTGGAGGTAAGTCTCGCTGTACCTTGCCGCTTACGTACATACCAATATGGCCCACAGGGAAGGATTGCACAGTGTAATCTTTGGAACCCACGTACTTGCCCAAGGCCAGGGATGAAGACGGAGGAACCAGATGATCTTTATCGGCATAGAGGTTTAAGACAGGCATGGTAACGTTGGCTAAATTAACGGTGCGATCGCCAATCACCACTTCTCCCTTAATCAACTTGTTGCCTTGATAGAAATCTTTCATGAATTGACGATAGGCTTCTCCCGCCTGATCGGGGCTATCGAAAATCCATTTTTCCATGCGCAAGAAGTTGAGCAGTTTGTCCTCGCTGTCCACAATGTCAGGGAAGTCCATGTATTTCTGGATACCCAGTTGCTGCGGTTTCAGCATCAAGAATTCCAGGTTGAGAAAATCACCAGGAATGTTGCCCAACGCTTCAACCATTAAATCCACGTCGATCGCCTCTGGCCCCAAAGTGCAACCGCCGCGCATATTCAGCAGAGTTTCAGTTTGACGGAAGTCAATGGGAGCCACCATGACCACCAGATTCTTCACTTTATCGGGGTGCAGCGAGCTATAGCAGAGGCTAAACGTACCTCCCTGACAAATTCCCAGCAGATTGATTTTGTCGATTTGATGGGTTTTCCGAATGAAGTCTACACAATCATCGATATAGCCATTCAGGTAATCATCCAGTGTAAGCCAGCGATCGCTGCGACTGGGATAGCCCCAATCAATCAGGTAAATGTCCAAACCGAGTTTGAGCAGATTGGCAACCAGCGATCGATCTTCCTGCAGATCTACCATAAAAGGACGGTTGACCAGTGCATAAACGATCAATACAGGAGTCTTCAAGGTCTTCTCTACGGAGGATTTGAAGTGGTAGAGAAGGACTTTGCCATCCTGATATACGACTTCTCTGGGAGTGGCTCCAATTTCAATGTCTTCTTCCCGCAGTTGACTGAGATTATCAATCCCTTTGACTAACTTTTTCGTCAATTCTGTATATTCATGAGTTGCATCTTCAAGACGCATTTGCATTAAAAAGGGCAACATAAGCAGCGATCGTCTCCTAAACAGTAAGAATTTGGGATTTGGGATTTGGGATTATCACTCCTAACTCCCAGACTTTCCTGACGCTTTGCCATTGCGACGGTTGGTTTTGGCAGGTGCAGCAGCATCGGCTGGAGCAATGGAGGCATCGGCTGGTGGTTCTGCTGACCTGTTATCGGCTGGAGCAATGGGGGTAACAGGAGTAGTAGAGGTAGAGACACTGACAGAAGATGATTCTGGCGTACCGGTGCCTATAGTAGCCACCGCAGGAGTGGCAGGAGTGAGTTGAGCCTGAGTTTCGTACTGGGCGATCGTTTTCTTCAGACTTTTGACTTCCTTCCGCAGTTCGTAAATTGTTTTGTGGACTTCGTCGATTTCACTCCGGAGGGGCATATTCAACGCCTTCATCCATACATCCATCAAAGCCTGTTGCTGGATGCGGTAGGTATTCAGGCTGTTCAAAAAGCGACCCCGAATTCTCAGATTCTCTTCATTACAGAAGGCTTTTTCAAACACGGAGTCGGCTACCTGGCCCCAGAGTTGCTGGAACTGTCGCCAGTCTTTCACCGTCTCACCTTTTTCTGCACGGCTAATCAGTTCCCGCATCAACTCTTCAAAGGATTGCACCTGCACATTTGCCAGTACCACCTGGTAATCCGCACTGGTCCGGTACAGCTTGGCCCAGGCATCAAAGGCACGCAGCAGCTTACCGTTGACTTCGCGGGTTGGCCCCAGCAAGGGGCTTTGCATGAGGCTGCCGAAGGTTTCCTCATACAGTAAATTCCAGTAGAGGTTATTCAGTTCAATCCAGGGTTCGGTGGCACCGGACAGACTGGCTCGACCAAAAGGTGCGATCGCTGATCCCAGAGAATCTGCCCAAAGCTGGCTGACCTTGCGAGTTTGATCTACATACAGTTTCCAGAGTTCCGTTGAATCCTGGCTGACCTTTGTGACTCCAGAAGAGAACTCATCCAACTGACTCCGCACCTGCTCCGTATAGTTCTTCAGAAATTGCTGCCAATCTCCTCCCGCCTCAATTTTGGGAAAGAGTTCTTGCCAGGAATTGAACGATAATTTGAGCAGGCGCAGGAACAATTGTTGATTATCAACAAAGCGGCGAGTAATGTCATCCCAGCTTGGCTTGGTATCGCTGACGGGACTTTGTACCGTGCGTCCCATCAGGTCAAACCAACTCCTCCACATCTGAGTCCCCGCCTCAGTCCATGTATTGACCCATTGATCGGCCATACCATTCCAGGATGTTGTTGTGTTGTCCATAGAACCTATACCCATTTTGGATTTTGGATTTGCGATTTTGGATTTTCTCGCGCAAGCGCTCTTTATGTATGATGCGCTCCATTCACCCGCAACACTTCCCCAGAGACAAAAGCACTGGCGACGGGGGAGAGCAGATAGGCAACGGCCCAGGCGATGTCTTCCGGTTTACCAAAGCGACGGAAGGGAATTTCTGCAATGATTTTCTCCTTCACTTTATCGGGGATCACTTTGGTCATTTCTGTATCGATGAATCCAGGTGCGATCGCATTCGCTCGTACACCATAGCGGGCAGCTTCTCTAGCTAAGGATTTGACTATCCCAATCACGGCAGCCTTGGTAGCGGCATAGTTGACCTGTCCGGCATTCCCCCGATCTCCGGAAATTGAGCTAATGCAGACGATCGATCCCGATCCCCGCTCATACATGCCGTCAATAAATGGTCGGATGGTGTGATCGACTCCTTTCAAGTTGACATTAATCACCAAATCCCAGTCCTGGGGAGTCAGCTTGTTGTAGAAGTTATCGCGGGTGATTCCTGCATTTGCCACAATGCCATAGACTGGCCCCAGCTTTTCCTGAATTTCAGTTGCCGCCGCCTGCATTTCTTCCAGCTTGGTGACATCTGCCTGCAATGCCAAGGCTCCCGATTTCCCCTCGGTGACTTTGATATCGGTATAAGCGACCTTTGCACCCAGGTCAGAAAGCAGAGAGACGATCGCTGCACCGATTCCCTGATTACCACCTGTCACCACAATCACCTTATCTTCTAATCCCAGGGACACCATGATTTATACACTCCTTCAATTACACTCGTTCGATCGCCACGGCAGTTCCGCCTCCCGTACCATGACACAGGGCAGCCAATCCCAGGGTTTTATCCCGTTCCTTCAGGGCATTAATCAGGGTGACGATAATCCGAGCACCAGAAGCGCCGATCGGATGGCCCAGGGCGATCGCTCCCCCATTGACATTCAGCTTATCGGGATCGACTCCCAGCATGTGGTGGAACAGCAGACTGTTGACGGCAAACGCTTCGTTATTTTCCACCAGATCAAAATCGGGGATCTGTTTATTCAGTTTCGCCAGCAACTTTTGCACTGCATAAACCGGCATTTCCGTGAACCGCCAGGTTTCGCCTCCGGCCCAGGCACCCCCCAGCACTTTCGCCAGAGGTTTCAGGTCATGCCGATCTACGGCATCCTGACTGGCCAGAACCAGCGCGGCTGCTCCATCGGTAATCTGGCTACTGTTGCCTGCGGTCAGCACCCCATCTTTCGTGAAGGCCGGTCGCAGTTTGCCCAGACCTTCCAGCGTGGTATCGGGACGAATGCCCTCATCGCGATCGACCACCTGCGTGCCCTTTTTGGTGGTAATTTCAATGGGGGCAATTTCAGCCTTGAAACTACCGCGATCGGTGGCTTCCGCAGCCCGTTTATGGGACTGGTAAGCGACTTCATCCAGATCCTTGCGACTAAATCCGTAACTTTCGGCCAACCGCTCGGTCTGACTGCCCATCGCTTCCCCGGTTGTGGGATCTGTCAATCCGTCATGCAGCAACAGATCCGTGAGTTGCTCTGGATTGCCCAGCAAAAATTTGTAGCCCCAGCGTGCCCGATGGGAAAGGGAAAACCCCGTTTGAGACATGGATTCCATCCCGCCAACCAGCACCAGATCAGCTTCCCCAGCCCGAATTGCCAGCGTTCCATTAATCAGCGCAATCATCCCGGAGGAACACACCATATCCGTGGCATAGCCATCAACGGAGGCAGGAATTCCTGCCTTGAAAGCTGCCTGTCGGGGAAGCAGTTGCCCATGTCCGGCTCACAGTATATTTCCCATGATATAAAGATCTAGAGCCGACCCAGGAACACCAGCCCGCTCTAAGGCCGCTCGTATTGCGTGGGCACCCAGATCTACTGGGGAGAAATCTACCAGCACTCCTCCAAATCGTCCCAAAGGAGTTCTTGCCGCGGCGACAATGTAAACATCCCGCATAAATACTCACCTTAAATTCACATATCCATTGTCGCGCTCAATCTTTGGGATGGGGAAACTTTACTTTTATCTTCATGATCTATGTTAAAAAATGTGATTTTCTATACCAGAAAGGGGCTGGGAGTGTATTTATCGCGTTTTACGATCGCAAATAAAAATACTGCAAATGTCAATACCCCTGCGAGGTAAAGCGGGTAAACATAAGTATGGGGATCAGATTGATCAATGATCAAGCCTGCAATGATTGGCCCAAAAGCATTCGATACATTTAAATAGGAAGCATTCAAACCCAAAGCCGTCCCCTGATTCTCCGGCTTAGCGTTGAGTGAAATTAATGTAATCACCATTGGCTGCACCAGAGAATTAAATAGAGAGAAAACAACGCTGACAGCAATAAAATAATAAAAGGATGGCACGACCGGCATCATCATAAATGATAGACTGCGAACTAAAATGGCAGCCAAAAAGATTTTTACCAGACCAAAACGAGCTGTCAAAAATGGAATTCCTTTCGTCTGCATCGTAACTGCCAGAATGCCAAACATAACGAACATCAGGGTTAACGATTGACTATTTTGTCCCAGGATATGAATAAAGTAGGGTTGAAAGGCAAAGGTAAAGATCGTAAACGTCGTGCCAATCAGAAAATTAATGATTAGCAAAATGCCGATTTTAGGCAGCGTTAAGCCTCGGACTAAATTGCCTAATCCCAGATCAAAAATATTTTCAGGAGCTTTTGCTTTGGTCTTCAAGGTTTCAGGTAAGAAGAGGGTGGCGATGATTAACGCTACCAGCGCAAAGCCACTGGATGTCAAAAATCCCGCTCCTAAAGAAACTTTCTGAGCCAGAAAACTCAGGGCTGGCCCTAAAATAAATCCCAGACCAAAAGTAATCGCGCTATAAATGCCAAATGCTTTGGCCCGGTTCTGTGGTTCTACAATGTCAGACACCACGGCTTGCGTGACTGAGACATTACCGCCGGTAATTCCATCCAGGAAGCGAGCAAAAAATAGCACGGCGGCTGTACTGGTGGTGCCTGCCAGAAAATTGGCAATTACCGTTCCTGCCAAACTGATCAATAAGAGTGGCTTACGTCCGACACGATCGGAGATTTTTCCAATCACCGGAGTTGAGACAAATTGGGAAACCGCATAAATGGAAAACAGGAGACTCGTTTGAAAATCTGTTAGCCCAAACTGTTTACCATAAAGATACAGAATGGGAATTAAAATAGTAAAACTTAAGGCATTGGCAAGGGCAATTAGTGCAGTAATCCAAAATGTCCGACCCATTTCCATCCTCACTTGCAATGCTTCAGCGCATTAATATCATCCTCCATAATGTAATGAATATTGCGAGTGATTTTTTCAATATCCCAGTTCCACCATTGAATTTTTAGCAGTTCCGCAATCTCGGCATTACTAAACCACTGTTTAATCGGTTGGGCCGGATTACCACCCGCGATCGTATAGGCTGGAATATCTTTTACTACCACCGATCGGGCCGCAATCACGGCCCCATCTCCAATTCTCACTCCCGGCATGATCAAACAATCATAGCCAATCCAGACATCATTGCCTACCACCGTATCCCCCCGACTGGGCAGATTCATCACTTTATCTATTGCCCCTTCCCAACCGTGACCGAAGATCGGGAAAGGATAAGTAGAGATACCATCCAGCTTGTGGTTGGCTCCATTCATAATGAATTTCACCTGGGTTGCGATCGCGCAGAATTTACCGATGATCAAGCGATCGTCCCCATAGTTGTACAGCACATTTCGCTCAAAGCCCTCGGGATCAACAGGATCGTCGTAATAAGAAAGTCGCCCACAATAATGTTTGGTGACTTGATGAACGGCTTAATAAAACACACTCGTCGTTGATCCAGTATGGGATAAGGGCAATTGGGATCAGGCCCGAATTGTTCTGTCATGCCTTAACCTTTGGTTTGTGGTTCTCGCTTCATTATCTCTTGACCTAAAACTCGAAGTTTTCAAGCCGCCCCTACTCGATTCTCGCTTTATTACAGTAAATCCACAACCGTGACTATCTCATCAGCTCTTTGTAAGCTCTTTGCAGTAGTCTGACAATCAAACCATCAAACCAATTAATCATCATCAAAATTATCGTGGGGACTTCAATATTGTAATTATCGCGTATCCCTTTCCCAATTACCCTCAGGGACTGACTGAGGATTTTTTCCGATCGCAATCGTGGTCAACAATCTCAGGCATTTCACCACACCTGCTTTAGGGAGGTTAATCCGAGATTGAATGCTTCAATCGCCCGTTGCGGATTACCTATGCTGTCTGCCAGCATCACGTCAACCAATGCTGCAGGAAGATCTGGAACAACCCAGGGCAGCAGCTTTGCAATAAAAGGTGGAATACGGTTCAGTTTAATTGCTTGACTACGATTGAGCAGCTTAACCAAGTCATCCATGGATAAACATTCTGGGCTAGTCAGATCAAAGATGCCATCCTGTCTTTGCCCCAGCGCAGCCACGATCGCCGAGACAACATCATCTAAATACACAGGGGAAACGTTCTGATTACCCAACTCCAAGATTGTAACTGATTTACCGTTTTTGCTTAACAAACTTGCAGCCGTTGGACCTGGTTGAGTCGGAGAACCAATAATGTGAGTGCAGCGAAAGATGTTGAACAATAAGAATACTCCTCCCAGAACGTAAAACGCGCTAGTAGCGAGTTTTAGCCAGAAACGGCGCGATCGCCGAAAGCGGAGGGCATGAATCAGTTACACAATCCCGCTGATGAAAAAGATGATCTCCAGTAATAAGGTCAGCGCGATCGCAAAGACCAGAGGTAGCACGATCGCCTTAATTCCCAGGATGATTAGCAAAATTCCTAGAATAATCAGCCACCAACGATTTCGCCGTGCTGTATTCACCGCAACCATGATTCCTTCCCTATTGCCTGAAATTATTTTTCCAAGTAGATAGTATGGCAGAATTCTCAACCGATTCCCATCCTCTTACCCTCTGGTGTAGATGTTTCGGTGAAATGGCTCTACCATTCACCTATTCACTCACCGACTCAACTTTTTTGGGTGAAATAATGAGCGATCGTTTTCTGCCAGAATCGGGCTGGTTCTCCATCCCAGAAGTAACGACTGATGTAATGGTAGGCATTCTGGGCAATGTTATCTCGCAGTTCCCTATTTTCTAACTCCAGCAAGCATCTTGCGGCCTCTTCAGGTGATTCTGCAACCATTGCAGTTTTGCCATGTTGCATGCTGAAGTTAGCACCACGGGCCGTCTTGCCAACTACAACAATGCCTGATGCCATCGACTCTTGAGGCGGTAAAGCACAGCCTTCCACCTCCGCAGAAGCCAGGAAGACCTGGGGACGGCGAAATTGCTTGGCCAATTCATGAATAGACAATCCGTCAATTAATTCAAATCGCCAGTAGGTTCCTCCCAACTGCCGATACCATTCCTGGGTTGCAGCAATAAATTCAGGGCCTTTTCTGGGAAAGGCAAAAACTAAGCCAGGTTCTCGTTTTGATTGAGGGATGAAAGGAAACTCATCGCGATCGATAATGTTGGGAGCAATTTCAACCTCTTTGCCAGGGTAAGTTGCATGACAAATCTCCTGCATATAAGGGGAATCTGTCCACAGAGCAAACCGGTCATCTTGATAATGAAAATTAGCACGGGTGTGAATCGGCACTTGCAGGTAAACAATTGCTTTGCCTGTTACCTCGTCTGCCAAATTGCTCACAAAATCAGGAACAATGCAGATATCATCAGGGCTGCGGTCTGTCCAGCGGATGTATGGTAAACCGGGCAGTCCCCATTCTCCATAAGTATCCCGTCCACTAATCGTTGCGACTACAGCCTCAGCCCCTTGACTACAGGCGACCTGGCAATGCCGCATAATATTGAGAGTTCCGCCAAATACCTCCCACACCCGTAAATATCGGTAGCGAAAAAATTGATCAACCATTTCAAAGCGAGAAAGTTTGCTTACTACACTGTGAAAAATTCGCCAGGATCGACTGGTATCCAGATCGGGAATCAAGAATACAAAACGCATGATTATCTCCGTGACAGGTGAATGAATCAGGAGCTTTAGTTAAAGCCCTGGTGGTTTGTAATTAAGTTTGAAAAGTATCCGGCGGTTAAAATTGCGACTACACTCACCCAATCTGGCGATGCAGGTTACTGAAAACCTTGATTATATTGAGTCTGTGTCGGCAGATTTTCTCGGTATAGTCGCGACTTCAGTCGCCAAGGTGATTGGATAAGGATTAGATAGACTGCGGCCAACAAAAATATCTGTGACTTGGCTGACGTAGGTGGAGTGAAAGTAAACATCTTCATCCCCAACTAGATCCTGTGATCTCAGGAGTCTGTGGAATTTTGGGGTTTCTGCAGCTTCAAGTTACTCATCTCATTTTCCTGCTGTTTGGGAAAGAACCGAAAACCATTAATTAAACCTTGTCAAAGTCCGGAACCGTGGGTTGGCAGTGTTCTCCTGCTTTTGTCGATCTTTATAAATTAATTAAACCTTATCAAAGTCCGGAACCGTGGGTTGGCAGTGTTCTCCTGCTTTTGTCAATCTTTATAAATAAAGTATAAGAGAAGAATACAGAGTTAGTAACTGTATGCTGCCGAGTGATCTGTTACTCCATCGCTATAACGGCGAAGAAATTGTCCCCAAGCGATTGCCGATTAATGCAGGGAATATCGCGATCGCGACTGACCTGATTCAACTTTTTCAGGCGGCGAAAGGTGGCACGCGAGGAGAATTAAATCGGCAATTGCAGGAGTTAGAAGGTGAAGACACAGACTATCGGATTAAACGGGGGCTAGCTCACTTACTCAACGGAGATGCCTTCAGTACTTTTGAAACGATTAGCCCCCTGGATCCAGGAGATTTAAGGCAACGAGTCTTTGCACTCTCGGCTCAGGTTTCTCCCAGTTCCCAGTCCACTCAAGCCACTTTGCAGAAACTAGCCGATATCCTGACTCAGGAACTGGGGCGAGAGATTTTACCGGAGCAAGTTTGCCAGGGATTGTATGCTGATTTAGCAGAAAACCAGATCCTGACCAGCTTTGAAGCGCCTAGCCCAGAAGCTCTCTTGCATCGGTATAACCTGTCGCAGGTGCAAGGCGTTTTTTACCGAGCCAGTCATGTCACACTCACCGCTCACCGCAACGATCCGGGAGAATATAAGCTGCTGTTCCGCTACGTCAAGCTGTTTGGGCTGATGACCTATATTGAGGGCGATGCGGATCATGGGTTTACGCTCACAATAGATGGTCCCACCAGCCTCTTCAAGCCCAATACCCATTACGGACTCAAACTGGCAATGTTGCTGCCGGCCCTGTTGCATGTTACTCGCTGGGACTTAACGGCCACCTTGCAACGCAAAGATGCCTACTCTGGCAGGGTACAATCCGGTCGTTTCACCCTCAACTCAGATTGTGGCTTAGTAACCCACTACCCACCCGGCAAAACCTACGACAGTATGCTGGAGGCTGGGTTTGTCGATCGCTGGGCAAAAACGAAAACTGAGTGGAAACTGGAACGAGAGGTAGATTTAATTCCAATTCCCGGTAGCGTCATGATCCCCGACTTTCGGCTGGTGCATCCCGATGGCCGTACCTTTTTACTGGAAATCGTTGGCTACTGGCGACCGGAGTACCTGAAGAAAAAATTTGCTCAGGTTCGGCAAGCAGGACGGGATGATTTGATTCTGGCGATCTCAGAGCGGTTGAATTTGGAGAAAGCAGGGGTTAACTTCAACGATACCCCTGCCCGGTTAGTCTGGTTCAAAGATCAACTTTCTCCTAAAGCTGTCTTGAAGGTCTTAGATTAACCCAATGCCTAATAAGCTCCAGTTTTGGTGATGAGTATCCGAATGGTTTTAAGGATGAGAACCAGATCATAAAGGGGATGCCATTGCGCCTGGTAGCGCAGGTCTAGATGCACGACGTCCTCAAAGTCCTTAATCAGCGATCGCCCATTCACCTGCCATTCTCCGGTGACTCCTGGCTTCACACTCAACCGTTGCCAGTGATGTGCCTGATACTGCTTAACTTCATCAGTAGTCGGAGGTCGAGTTCCTACCAGACTCATTTCGCCCTTTAAAACATTCTAGAACTGAGGAAACTCATCTAAGCTGGTCTTCCGTAAAAAACGTCCCACACGGGTGACACGAGGATCGTTTTGATTCTTAAAGATCAACCCCTTCGCTTCATTTTTAATTTGAGCCTTCAATTCATCTGCATTTTGCACCATTGAGCGAAATTTGTAGACCTGGAATGGTTTTCCTAACAATCCATATCGCTCTTGAGAATACAGGATAGGACCAGGACTATCGAGTTTGATTGCAATCGCGATCGGCACCAGTAGAATTGCCAGGATTACTAGACCGATCAGGCTCCCAACAATATCAATTAGGCGCTTGAAGATAGAAGAGGCTGATGGGTGAGGTGCTTCCAGGGGGATAGAAGAAACTAATAAAGCCGGAGCCTGAGAGGGAATATCTAAGTTGGAGGATGATAAGTCTGGCGATCTTAAATTTGGTGATACCAGATCTGGTGATGCTAATTGCATGATTCCCTGAAAATAATTTATTACAGTAGAAATACGTAAAATCCCTGGAAACAATATAAAATGATCTCCATCGTAGTGCTAGTATCCGTTGAAACACTGAGGCAATCTTTATCACAACTTTATAAAGAGGTTTTTTTATAAAGTTTCAGTACAGAAGAGCAATGATAACTAAGACTAAATCCCTGGAACTGGGGTTTTCAGGGATTTATACTCAATTCACTTAATTTCTGTAGAATCCGCCCAGAGATACAGAAAAAATTCAAAGATTGCCTTTATGTTATTAAAGCGCTGGATTGAAAAAATCAGTCGCGAAAATGATTGGTATAGATTTACACTTCCAGGCTGTTCAGGGCTTTATAAAAACAGCTACTAATGGATTTACCGAATAGCGATCAGCCGTGGGATTAATGTTTGAAATGCCCTCCCTCGATGGCTGATTTCATGCTTTAACGAAGCAGGCATTTCAGCATAGGTTTGTTGATAGGCTGGAACGTAAAAAACAGGGTCATAACCAAAGCCACCCTGCCCTCTAGGAGTATGGAGAATCTCGCCAGCACAAATGCCTTCTGTATGCAGCGCGATCGTGCCATCCGGTCGAGCAACAGCGATCACACAGACAAACTGAGCCTGCCGATTGGTTTCGCCATCTAGTTCCTGCAAGAGCCGTTGAACGCGGTCTGCATCCGTTGTGCCGTAACGCGCCGAGTAAACGCCCGGTGCTCCAGCCAGAGCATTGACCTGTAATCCTGAATCGTCGGCGATCGCCCATTCGCCAGTCGCCAAGGCCACCTGGGATGCTTTCAGGCAGGCATTTTCCAAAAACGTTTGGCCAGTTTCCTCAATATCCAGCGTTTCAGGTTTAAGACGCAGTTCGTAGTCCAGGTCAGCCAGGTAAGCCTGCATTTCCTTGAGCTTACCTGGATTGCCAGTCGCTACAACCAGAATTGCCATCTTCTCATCTCAATAGGTAGCCAGTAGTGTTTTTTCTATGCGGCCAGCTTTATGAGCAGACACCCGCTCGATAAACGGTTGCCAAGTAGTGACTTGGGTAAACATCGTCTCGTAGCCCGACACATTGGGATGTAAGCCATCCTCAGTCAGCCGGGAATTGCACCAATCCCTGCCCCGTTCGAGCCAGTGAGAGAACAAATCCAGGTAGGGAATGCCGCGTTTCTGGCAGGCTAAACGGGTTGCTTCCTTATAGCGGAACTGATCGTCGTGATTGTAATAGAGGCAATCCAAAAATGGCATTTTTGCCTCATCCACAGGCACCATACCAATAAACAGCACTGGGCAAAGTTGGCTGGCCCGATCCAGCAGGATCTCCATCTCGCTCTGGAAGCGAGCGAACTCGGTGAAATTGCGACCATCTAAGCGACCTAAGCGGGCGGAATCGTTCACCCCAACGGACAAGATCATCAAGTCTGGTAACCGATTTCTCAATTCCCCCCGATGCCGGAATTCACTTTCCAGACGCTTAGAAACCTGGCTGACTCCATCTCCCCGGATCCCCAGGTTATATAGCGCATGACTAGAACTGCCAGCCCCCATCCAGCTTCGCCGCAACCGCTCTACCCAGCCACCACCCACGGGATCGCCAAAACCGTAAATCAAGCTGTCTCCTAGGGCTACCACTTTCAGGGAGGGGGTGAGCTGGGTGGATAAATTTCGAGGAGAAATAACAGTTACTTGCATGGATACAGTTGCTTGCATGGATTTAGATCGTCTTATAGATCTGCAATCTAAACATTATGGGTTAGATCGCAATGTAACACCAGGAACAAAACTTTGCAAATCTTGACATTCGAGAAATAAACGTTAAGAGCGGAGGCAGGTGATCGTGCTCTGGAGAGTCAGAACCTGATACAAGGTTACTGGCGTTCATTCTGGACAAACATGTGACAGCTTAATGCAACAATCTATGAAAGTTGTAGACCGGACTGCCAGTTCATTCTATCCGGTTCATTCTATAAAGTCAGGATGAGGCTAACGTTTCATACCTTAGATAGATTTATGCTTATTAAGAGGGTTATTCTTAAGAGAGTGTTGAGAGCACCCAATACCCTCCGTTTATCAGATAAACTACGCCAATGACTAATAAAAACATACTTGCGACGCGAGTAATGGTATCGGAATGCACCAACAGCCTACGAGTTTGTTTTGCCAATCCTGCGAATAGGCTGGCCAGGAAGATGACCGCAGAATAGCCCAGCGCATAACTCACCATCGTCACTGTGCTTTGCAGTTGAGAGCCTGTAGCAGCAGCAACGGCCAAGATGGAAACCATAATCGGACTGCTGCAAGGAGAACTGACCAGGGCAAAGGTCAGTCCTACTCCATAAGGCCCGGTTAGGAGAGAATGGACTGACTGACCAATGGATCGTCGGGTTGCGATCGCGGTTGGTTGCCCAGCAGCAGGGTCAGGTTGAGTAGTCGGCAAGGTAATTTGAGGCATGGAAAGCTGGAGAATACCAGCCATCTGCAAGCCCATGAGGACAATCACCGTTCCGACCAGGATGAAGAAGTAGCCCCGATAGCGGACTAAGACAAAGCTGGCCAGAGAAGAAAATAATCCCAGCAGGCTGAGTACAGTGACCACGCCCAACACAAAGGCGCTTGCTTTGGAGAAGGCATCTCGCCGGGAGGTAATCTCTCGGGTACCGATGTAACTCAAATTCACCGGGAGTAAGGACAGAATGCAGGGGGAAACGCTGGCCACCAATCCACCGACAAAGGCAAACCCAATCAATAGAAGAGGATTGTTGACGGTTTGCTGACTCAACCAGCGATCGTAGTTTTCTCCGATCCAGAAGGCAAACTGCTCCACCTGCCGATAAAACGGGCTTTGCATCAGTCGGTCAGTCAGCCAAACAAATAGCCAACCGCCCAGAAACAAAGCCGGTAGCCATAAAAGCTTCCTCAAATGCCTGTCCGTCAAAGTTTTGTGGAGTGATTTTACCCGTGTCATAGCGGTTTACTGGGTGAAATTGAGGGAACCTTTGTAGCCGGACAACACCGCCAGTTCTTCCAGGGAGTGCATTCCTGGATATTGTTGGCCATTAATTTCCCAGGTCGGATAACTGCTGACATTGGCATTGGCACAGGCGGCAGGTTGAGCATCTTTTCCGTTGGGGTCACATTCTACAATCCGCAGTTGACTTACCGCTTCCCCAAACAGTTCTTTCTGCCGGGTACAGTAGGGACACCAGTAGGTGCCATAGAACTTTGCTCCCACACTGTTGAGGTGGTTAACCAGCGCAATTTGAGCGGGAGTGGACTTGAGCAGGTGAGCACTAGGTAGGGCTTCTGGAGCAGATGCATCGGATCTACCCAAAACGGAGGCTAAGGATTTACGAACTCCAGAGCAACCAGAAAGGGTGAGTAGGGCGATCGCCATTGTTCCCAGCAATAGGGGCATTGCGTAGAGCCGGGGCGATCGCAGGAATGATGGAGTGGGAGAGTGCGACATTATGAATAGAAAAAACAGTAAGGGTTGGACATCTAAGAGGGTGGTTGAACAGGACCTTTAAAACCTCCTCTGAAGAGGGCAGGCAAACCCCTAGCACAGAAAACTACTCAATCCTTTCTAACTTAGACTTACCCCAAGCGCGAGAACTTAAGGCCGATTCAGGTAAAGTTTTAATAAATCCCACTAAAAATTAATGTAAACCTATTTTTTCCTAGAAGAAAGGAGTAATTACTTGTCGAAGTTGTTCAAGGCACACATTCATGCAGGTACGATTTCTTCTCGCAACCACGGCTGCTGCTGTGAGTTTGCTTCCTCTCTCCGCCCAAGCTGCCACTTTATTTGGAACTGGTGGGATCGAATTTGACCAAGCCACCACTGTCCGGTTTACCTTTCAGGGGTCTTCAAACTTCTATGCATCCAGTGTGAGTGTCTACATCGTTAACCCAACCAGTGGATTTGTTGATACTACTAGCCGCGTTCCCCTGTTTGGGGAGTCTCCAGGAGCGTTTCAGGATGTGACATTCCTGCCAGGGTTTCGGTACACGTTAGGGTTAAGCAATATCAACCCCAACGATGGCACAGCGGGTCTTTCCCCCATTGTCTTTTCCACTACCCAATCCAACAACGCAACAAACTTGGGGAGAAGTGATAATCCTAATATTGGATTGCAACGGGCAGTGTTTGGATCGTTTGGATCGACGACTGAGGGAACCCCATTTCCCAATCCTGGCAGTTTTACCTCTGGAAATCCTTTTGCTGGCCCCGTCTTGATCTCCTTTGAAGATGGTGGGTTTGATGCATCTTTCAATGGACTCGGTGGCTTAAACGTGACAGTACCGAACGATCGAGATTTCAATGACTTCCGGTTCACGGCGCAGGTCATTCCGGCTCCCCCACTGCTGATGGGTCTGCTAGCTCTGGGTGCGCGGGTATTCTTCCGGCAGCGGAAGTCGGTTCGAACTTAAGCAGGCCCTCATCTCCCGACCCCTTCTCCCAACTGGGAGAAGGGGGGCCAAAAGTTTACCTTCTACCTTCTGCCTTTTTCCCTACTTTGCATATTTCAGGCCAGTTTGCACCTGCCAGAGACTGGCGTAAATTCCCTATTGGGCTAAGAGGTCTTCGTGGCAACCTCGCTCGACAAGTTGACCGTGTTCCAGACGTAAATACAATCGGCATTGCGAACGGTGGAAAGACGGTGCGCAATCGCAATCGTCGTTCTTCCAAGGGTGATCTGCTCCAGCGATCGCTAAATGGCTGCCTCGGTTTCGTTATCGACGGCAGGGGTCGCTTCATCCAGAATCAGAATGGGCGGATTTTTCAGGACAGCACGGACGATCGCCAATCGTTGTCGCTGGCCGCCGAATAACTTTTGGCCCCGTTCGCCAACGATCGTGTCGCACCCCTGGGGCAGTTGTCTGACAAACTCATGGGCTTCGGCAATTTTTGCAGCAACCATAATTTCATCCAGGGAGGCATCAAAGTAACCGTAGGCAATATTCTCGGCTACAGAACCGTGAAACAGAAACACATCTTGACTGACCCAGCCGATCGCCTGCCGCAAATCTCGCAGTTTCAAGTCCCAAATATCGATGTCATCTAACGTGATCTGGCCTGACTGAATTTCGTACAGCCGTAACAACAGCTTTACCAGCGTACTTTTTCCCGATCCGGTAGACCCGACGATTGCCGTCGTTTTGCCCGCCGGTATGTGTAGTGACAAATGCTTAATGATTGGGGGACGATCGCGGTAGGCAAAGGTCACGTCATGGAGTTGAATGTCGCCCTGGACGAGAAGGGAATTTTGGATTTTGGATTTTGGATTGGCCCCTGTCCGTTGTCCTTCGTCCGTTGTCCGTTGTCTGCTGCCAATGACGCATGATCCATGACCAAGGACAAACTGCCCGAATGAATCTCGATCGGTGTTTCCAGCAAATTCATGACCCGATTGGTCGAGGCTATGGCTTGCTGGTAGAGGTCGAAGGTTTCGCCCAAACGGGTGAGGGGCCAGAGCAGGGATTGGGTCAGATAAACCAGAACACTGTAACTACCCACGGAAAGACGGTCTGCGATCGCCAGTTGGCCGCCATACAGTAAGGTCGCCAGAAAGCCCATCAGGATGACAAAGCGAATTAAGGGAATGAAGGCGGCACTGAGGGCGATCGCTTTGCGGTTGCTGCGGCGGTAGGCTTCACTGTCCACCTGTACCCGTTCCCGCTCGTAGTCTTCGGTCGTGAAACTCTTGATCGTTGTGATGCCGCTCAGATTATTGGCAAGGCGGCTGTTCAACAAACCCACTTTTTCCCGCATATCCGCATAGCGAGGAGCCAGTCAGCGCTGAAAGATCACGGAACCCCAGACAATAAAAGGCATGGGTAGCATCGCCATCCACGCTACGCTGGGAGCCAGCAGGAAGAAGGCGGTACCAATCACCAGTACAGTGGTTGTCACTTGCAGCAAACTATTGGCTCCACCATCCAAAAAGCGCTCCAACTGGTTGATATCATCGTTGAGAATGGACAGTAAAGCGCCCGTACTGCGTTTTTCAAAATAAGCCAGTTCCAGTTCCTGCAGATGGGAATAAGCGTCTAACCGCAAGTCGTGTTGAATGTTCTGAGCTAGGTTGCGCCACTGACGATCGTAAGCGTATTGAAAGAGGGATTCCAGGCTCCAGATCAGAAATGTTAACAGGGACAGAATCACCAGTTGAGTAAAGGGATCTCGAATGCCGAATTGGGCCAGCAGTGAGTTTTGTTGCTGCACCACGACATCCACGGCAGTCCCAGTCAGGGCGGAAGGAGCCAGATCAAAGATTTTGTTGAGGATGGAGCAGGCGATCGCCCAAATTGTCTGTCTTCGGTATCTGCGTCCGTAACGAATCAATCGCAGCAGGGGATGCACAGTTTCAGTTTGATGCAAGACGACCTCTAGGAAATAACAATGGTCAAGCCCGTTCTAAAACGGTTTCATATTTTTCCAGTAACGCCTGATATCGTTGAGGAGAGATGCCAGCCTTGGCTGAAATCATCACGGCAACGTTTTCCGGCTCAATGTCGGACAAGAATACTTCTAACTCTGCATCGGATAGATGGGCAGGACTCCAGTATTCCTTGCATAGACTTTGCGCGTCCCAGAAGTGGCCTGACTGTTCCTGTAAAAAATGATCGACAAATGCACCATACAGTTGATATTCAGACAGGTGCCAGGAGCGACAGAGGGTTTCAATAGCTTCCTGCCCTGAAACCGCTTCTAAATGCTGAAATAACTTCACGACATTGTCATGTCTCCAGGTCACAATGCCATGCAAATAATTGGCGAATTTTTGCGGCGGCAATCCCAATAATTTAGCCGTGGCCCTGTCCCAGTCACCCATAGGAGTGCGATCGTCAGCATGAAAGAGCCTGACTTGATCTCCTCGCACCAGAGTTTGCAAATTAAACGGACGGATAAACGATAAATCCAAATCAACGTAGACTAAAACATCCTTTTCAATCTGACAGCCCGCTGATAGCTTGACAATCTGTTGCAGGATCCAGTTCCGTACAGGTGGGGTTTTGAGGCTAAGCCAGCCGTTTTTGAACAAAGGCAGCTTAAATAGCCAGCGTGGAATTAAGGATTCCACCACCAGGATCTCTGTCTTTGGCCCCTGTAATTGCTTGAATAGGGGAAGGTCGTTTTGAGTAACGATGATGTAGTGAGTGGCAGGTTGCACAAATTTCTGCACGCTTCTGGCTAACAACTGGCACCGCTCGAAATCGGGCGTGTAACTGGGAGTTACTACTGCGAACTCAAATTGTCTCATATAGAAGAATTTAGGGTAGGAAGTAGGTTTCTACCGTATTCTAGGTTAAGAAATATTGAGTCAAGCTCAAAAACTGGGAGATCTGGCTATCTAGCCTCACCATCAGCGATTCATTCAGCATTAGGGCTTTGAGGATGGTGGCAAATTTGGATGTGAATTGCGATCGCTGAAAAGCCTCGTCAGGTTCCGGATCTGGATGTGGCAACTGCGTCACAAAGCTGTGAAATTTACTTGTCATTCATTTCACCTCTCAACTGGCTGCTTTTCAGGATCAATCTCCCAAACTAAAATAATTTAAGGTTGGGCCGATCCGTGGTCAGGAAATCCAAAGTCTTGAAATCCGACTCTCTGGAAGTGGAATATGGACTAGAGCAGGCTGAAACCAGGCTGATAGAAGATATAAACGAATGTAAAAATCAGCC
>NZ_JBRAGO010000061.1:0-27658 GCF_052746595.1 Leptodesmis sp. | reverse complement strand
CGATCTTGGGAAGCCCGCACCGTATGCGTAGCATTGGTGTCGGGAGGATGTCACATGAATTTCAATACCGCGTTAGGTGGCCTGGATGACCAAGCCATCCTGGTCTTCAACAACACAACTCATAGTGTTAAAGAGTTACGATACGCGATCGATGTTGCCACGTTAAGCGATCTGCCGCAGGAATTAGTCGAGTCTTTGAGATCTCAGGGAATTCAAATCGAGCTTGGCACTACAGATATAAATGGCCACTGGCAACCGCTGCAGGAAACAACCTGGTTTCAAACAGGAGTGGATTGCAAAGTGCAACAACCTGATACTTCGGTCATGCAATCTGGCAAGCTGAAACTTAAGATTAGTCTGGAGTTTTGTCCGGATGAGGTGAAGCAGCGCCCAGAGGTACCGTTTGCTTCTACGGTGCCGCCTCTAAAATCGGCTCCAGCCCCTAATAAAGTTTGTGGTAAACAAGCAGCGGAAGTACCGCTACTGGGCTAAAATCAGCCTGTCGTCCAGATTTGTTGATGGTTGTGACCTCTCCCCGTGTTTTGTGTCTTGGTGAAATTCTTTTTGATTTTCTCTCTAATCAACCTGGTTTGACCTATGAACAGGTGCAATCGTGGATACCGTATCCCGGAGGTGCTCCCGCGAATGTTGCCTGTGCTTTAGTTAAACTAGGAACACCGAGCGGGTTTATTGGCTGTGTTGGACAGGATGACACCGGAAACACCTTGGTGAAATTGTTGCAGGATGTTGGAGTCAATACCGATGGAGTCCAACGTCATCCAACAGCTCCTACACGGGGAGTGTATGTTATCCGATCGCAAACGGGCGATCGATCCTTCGCTGGCTTTGGAGACAACGATACTACTAAGTTTGCCGATACTCAGTTAAAAGCTGACCAACTTCCAGTGCAGTTGTTTGAAACGGCTAGCGTGTTGGTTCTGGGAACGTTGGAACTAGCTTATCCGAACAGTCGAGCAGCAATTTTGCGAGCGCTGGATCTGGCGGATCAGTATTATGCCAAAGTCTTACTGGATGTAAACTGGCGACCTGTTTTCTGGCCTGATCCAACCGTTGCTCTGCCAATCATTCGAGAAGTCATGCAGCGTACCGATTTCCTCAAACTGTCTGATGACGAAGCTGAATGGTCGTTTGAAACTACCGATCCGGGAATTATTGCCCACCGCCTGGATTCGGTGGAAGGAGTTTTGGTCACGGCGGGCGAGAAAGGATGTTCTTACTTCTTGAGCGGTAATGAAGGCCAGGTCCCAGCATTTGCAATGGAAGTGGAAGATACGACCGGTGCTGGTGACAGCTTTGTGGCTGGATTTTTACATCGATTGGTGCAGCAAGATCTGAAGGCATTAGCGAACCCAGATAAGGCTCACGAGATCGTTACCTATGCCAGTGCGGTCGGAGCCTTAACCACTACCCGCGCCGGAGCGATCGCGGCTCAACCCACGGCTGCAGAAGTAGAAGCCTTTTTGCAACTGAAACGCCAACCGAGCTAGACAAAATTTTGAATTAGACCTTGTCTAAGTCCAGAACCGTAGTTTCTCTGATCGGAAAATGACCGTTTTTTTAACTGGACTTGGTTTATGAATTATGGGTTATGAATTAAGAGAGGCCAACTTGCAAGTCTTAATTCCTAATTCCTAATTCCCTTCCTATGCCGACAGAAATCGAACGTAAATTTTTAGTGACAGGCGATCGCTGGCGATCGTTGGGAGAGGGGAAGCCCTACTGGCAAGGGTACCTAACCGCGACTCCGGAACGCTCGGTGAGGGTGCGAATTGCAGGGGATGAGGGATTTTTGACGATTAAGGGAAAGACGGTGGGTGCGGCACGGTTGGAATATGAGTACGCAATTCCAGTTGACCATGCCAGGGAAATGCTGCAGACTCTCTGTATTCAGCCCCTGATTCAAAAGATTCGCTATCGGGTGGAGTGGGAAGGGTTACTCTGGGAGATTGATGAATTTGCGGGAGAAAACCAGGGGCTGACTATAGCAGAGGTGGAACTAGCCAATGCTGACCAGGCCATTATCTTTCCGGATTGGATTGGTGAAGAGGTAACCCACGACTCACGCTACTACAACTCTAACCTGGCACAACGTCCGTTTAGCCAGTGGGGCAGTGGGGAACGCTGAAAGAGTTTCGCGTTCGCATTCCTTCACTCTTTACTCTTGCATTTTGAAACAAAGATGAAGTTGTAGAGATGAGATTGTAGACTGAATTACTCATGGTAATATACGGTAAACCTATAAGATTATCGTAATTTGCAATTAAAGGCCCTGGCAAAGTCTCTTGTTGCGTCCAGTTCTGATTATTTCTAGCACCCCATGGCAGGAACTTCTCCTCCCCTTTCCTCATCTCGGCATTCCCAGAAGCTAATCACCCGTATTCCCTGGTTATGGGTGATCACGATCGGGTATCTCTCCATCATGCTGTTTCTACCCACTTCAGCATTGTTGATCAAAGCAATGACTGAAAGCCCTGGCAGCTTTTGGAAAATTGCCACCAGCCCGATCGCGTTATCGGCCTATGAGGTTACCTTTGTCACGGCTCTAATGACTGCCCTCATCAACGGTTTGTTTGGCACTCTAGTCGCCTGGGTACTGGTGCGCTACACCTTTCCCTTTAAACGCCTGATTGATGCAGCCGTTGATCTGCCTTTTGCCTTGCCAACTTCAGTAGCTGGCCTCACTCTGGCAACGGTTTACAGCGACAAGGGTTGGCTCGGCTCCTTACTCGCTCCTTTTGGAATTAAGATTGCCTTTACCCGGTTGGGGGTGGGAGTAGCCATGTTGCTGATTTCGTTGCCTTTTGTGGTGCGGACGGTGCAACCTGTGCTTTCGGAGATGGACAAGGAAGTGGAAGAAGCTGCCTGGAGCCTGGGTGCATCACGTTTTCAGACCTTTTGGTGGGTGATCTTGCCACCTCTGATGCCAGCACTGCTGACTGGTGTAGCTTTGGGATTCTCCCGTGCAGTTGGGGAATATGGCTCGGTCGTGATTGTGGCTTCAAATACTCCGTTCAAAGATTTGATTGCCCCCGTTCTGGTATTCCAACGGTTAGAGCAGTATGACTACTCCGGTGCTACGGTCATCGGTGCGGTGCTACTGGCTATTTCCCTACTGTTGTTGTTCTTGATTAATCTTCTACAAGCTTGGGGGCGACGGTATGATCGGTAGCTCGAATCAACCGACAAGTAAACCTGGGACTACCAGGCCGTTAGCTGCAAATCGAGAAAGTGTCTGGTTTGTTACCGTTTTGATTCTGATTGCGATCGCCTATCTATCCCTGGTGCTCTTCGTCCCCACGGCAAATGTCTTTGTACAAGCTTTTAGCAAAGGAATTGGGCCACTCCTGGAAGACATGAAGTCTCCTGATTTCCTCAATGCAGTGAGACTGACCTTTATCATTGCGCTGATCTCCGTTCCGATAAATACGGTATTTGGATTATGTGCAGCCTGGTTAATTGCCCGCAAGCAGTTTCGGGGACGAGCGTTTGTAATTAGCATTTTGGATGTACCCTTTTCCGTTTCCCCTGTAGTCGCAGGGCTGATGATTATTCTGCTGTATGGCCGCAATGGTTGGTTTGGCCCATTCCTTGAACAGATCGGTGTGAAAGTAATTTTCGCTCTGCCAGGAATGATCTTAGCAACGGCATTCGTGACACTGCCCTTTGTGGCACGTGAAGTGATTCCAGTGCTGGAAGAAACCGGAGCAGATCAGGAAGAAGCCGCTAGAACTTTAGGAGCCAGTGGTTGGCAAACCTTCTGGCGAGTTACCCTACCCAATATTCGCTGGGGTTTGCTGTATGGGGTGCTGCTCACCAATGCCAGGGCTATGGGAGAATTTGGTGCTGTCTCGGTCGTTTCCGGCAACATCATTGGTAAAACCCAAACCTTACCTCTCTATGTGGAAGAGGTATATAAGCAGTATCAGACAGAGTCAGCCTTTTCGGCAGCCATATTATTGGCGCTGTTGGCCTTGGTCACCCTGGTTCTGAAAGAAATCCTGGAGCGCAAAACCCGGATTAAAGATGTCGATGAAGAGGCTTAAATGGCTGTTTCCAACTCTTCAAATGCAGCAGAAGATTCTGGGGGCAATCGCCCCTCCACTCTAACGGTCACCACTGGATTGCTATTCAGAGTCAAACAGACGGTCAGTAAAAGAACTTTGTACCTCAGGCCATATTGTTTTCGATCGCCCACCGGGCTAGTTCCGTCCGGTTGTGTAAGCCTGTCTTTCCTAACATATTGCTGACGTGGCTCTCGATCGTTCGCTGACTGACATTCAGTTCTTCAGCAATTTCCCGATTGGCCATCCCCCGGGCAACAAACTGCACAACTTTCAATTCAGTTGGAGTTAGCTCAACGTCAAAAGGAACTTGAATTTTAGGAGCACTGTCGGCAGTTCTACCGGGCCGCTCAGACATACGGGCGGCCTGCTTAAGGGAAGATTCCACTTGGGCCACCAGTTCTTCCGGCTCAAACGGCTTCACCATATACACATCGGCTCCCGTATTAAGTCCCTTCACTCGATCTTGACTTTGCCCTTTTGCAGACAGGAATAAAACGGGAATCCAACTGGTACGGGGATCTTCACGCACATGACGCACCAGAGAGTACCCGTCCATTTCTGGCATCATGACATCGCAAATGATCATATCTGGAGTCTCATATTCTAAAACTTCCAGGGCTTCTCGACCATTTTCTGCCGTAACCACCTCATAACCCCGGAACTCCAGGTAGTCCTTGACTAACAGAATCAGGTTAGGGTCATCGTCAATTAGCAGCAGTCGCCTGTGATTTCCTACGCTGGTTTCTTTCATGCTGTGCTACTCACCTACTCCTGGATATTAACGATTTGGGGCACTGGACGCTGACTAAAAATTACGGAAACTTTGCTAGACATTACTACTAGATATTGCTAATAGAGAAAGTGGCTTCCAACACAGGTGTTTTTCAAAACCCTGTCCCCATTTTAGAGAGCCTGTTAAGGATGACTTTACCTTAAACAAACCTTATATGCTAGCAAAGTCATCGACTTGGTGACTCCGTACTGTACCCTATTATATTTCTCCTGATTAGAAAAGTTAATTGAAGCTTTGACCGATCGCTTCATCACATCATCTACTCTCCAATTCTCAGACCCTCAGTTATCCTGTTCCTTGGGAAGTACTCGGACACCAGAGCTTGATGACCTGCCCCGTGATTGCCTGATCCAACCAGGGAGTGTTCATCGATCGAGACTTGAGAGTCTGAGAGTTCGCTGTCCAGGATTGGTACGGGTTAAACAAGACGATTTCTGCTGCCTGACCAGGGGTAATGCTGGGAGGTGCCTGGCATAAGCACAAAGCAGGACGGGTGCTGAGAGTTGCCCATAACTCCAGGGCTGACCACTGCCCGGTAGCAACCAGAGTTTGCCAGAGTAGGGGGAGCGCTAGTTGTAACCCGATCGCGCCTGGAGGTGCTTCGGCAAAGGCCACAGTTTTTTCTTCATAGGTGTAGGGAGTATGGTCAATAGCGGTCGCATCCACTACTCCATCCTTTACGGCTTGAAGCAATGCCTGTTGATCTGCAGCTGTTCCCAGGGGTGGATTTAGCCGCAGACTTGGGTTGTAGCTGCCAATCGACGCAGTATTAAGTAATAGGTGCATCCAGGTAGTACTGGCAGTAATGGGCAATCCTCGCTGCTTTGCCAATCTTACTAATTCCACACTTCGGGCTGTTGAAAGTCGCATCAGATGCACCGGGGTTCCCACTTCCTCTACACACTCCAGCACGGCGGCGATCGCAGTTGTTTCCGCGAGCGCCGGAATTCCTGGCAATCCGAATACGATAGAATCGTGCCCTTCCCGCATCACTCCATTGCCGACCAGTTGAGGATCACAGGGCCAGAGGGCGATCGGTCGGTTGAGAGGACGTAAATACTCCAGCAATCGGCGGATCAGGAGTAAATTGGCAATGGGCTGACCATCGGCAAATCCAGCAATCTCCAATTCTGCCAGTTCCGCCAGTTCCGTCATTTTTTGTCCCTGGATGTCTTGAGTTAAGGCAGCCCAGGGGTAGAGGGAGGGCAGGGAATTGGAAATTGGAAATTTGGAATTGGGAATGTGCTGCAGGTTCGTCTGCCACTTTTCTTGTAACCAGGTGATGGTAGTGGGAGTATCCATCGCCGGAACAGTATCTGGCAGAATCGCTAAACGAGTGAAGCCTCCAGCTGCAGCAGATTGCATGAGAGACAGGAGGGTTTCTCGCTCTTCAAAACCAGGTTCACCGGAATGGCTGTATAAATCAACCAGACCGGGGCCAAGCACCCATCCCTGAGCATTGTGAATTTGGGTATCTGCCGGATAGTCAGAGATGGCATCGGCGATCGCACTGATCTTACCTGCCTCAATCAACACATCAGCCACCCGATCTGTTTGGGAAAGTGGATCGAGGATCCTGACTTGTTGAAGCAGCTCGTTGGACATACCTACAATGCTCCCGCGGCGGTTTTATCGAGGATGCCACCCGATAGATGGGAGGTAATGTTCATGGCCATGAGAACAGGTTGGCTATCGGAGCCGTTGTAGTCAATCACGCTGACGGCTCCGTTGCCTTGCTTGAAGCTCCAGAAATGTTCTGGCCCCAAGCCAAGGATGTAACAGAGAATAGCTTTGTTAATCGCATCGTGAGCAACGACCATTGTGATGCCAGGTTCGAGGCGGTTAGTAGCCGTTTGGACGATCGCATCCCAGGCCGCGATCGCTCGTTTCCACACTTGTTGCAAATTTTCTCCTTCTGGCATTTGCACCATTTCAGGCGATCGTTGCCAGCGCTGCAACTCTCCCGGAAATTCCTGCTCAATTTCCGCTTCCAACTTGCCTTCCCACAACCCGTGGCTGATTTCCTGTAAGTTATCCTCCAACTCCAGTTGCACATCCGGATGATGCTGCAGAATAATCTCTGCAGTTTCCTTTGGTCGCAACATGGGGCTGGTAACCGCATAGCGAATAGGGATAGCTCGCAAAAACTCTGCAGCCTGTCCCGATTGCACCCGTCCGTTCTCATTCAACGGCACATCAATCTGGCCTTGAAAGCGCTTTTGACGGTTCCACTCGGTTTCTCCGTGCCGTACCAACAACAGGCGAGGGCCATGGTAGTCTTTCTTAGCTTTGGGAATGGGGTCACCTAGATGAGCCGTCTGATTCAGCGATTCAATCTGAACCGGATCGCCCAACTCTCCAGCAAAATTCAGCACACTAATCCCACAGTTAGACTGATGCAACGCTTGATAGGCGGTAGGCTCCAGATCGATCGCAGTACTGATTAAAGCGCGATTGATGCCACTGTGAGCAATCAGCAAAACAGTTTTACCCTGATGCGCAGGTAAAAAGTCTAGCCAGAACTGCCTGGCTCTGGCAAAAAGCTCCAGTACTGGGAAGTAATCCTGGGAGCCTTCAGGGCCAGGAATTACCATTCTCAACTCATGAGGACGGTTTTTCCACTGCTCGTATTCTTCTGGATACTTCTGCTCAATATCCTTAAATAACAATCCTTCCCAGAGGGCCAGATTAATTTCCTTCAAGTTTTCCAACGTCTGAAATGGAACTGCTGGTGGTTGCTTCAGTTTGGATAAAATTAATTCTGCTGTGTCTCTGGCTCTCCCCAATGGACTGCTGTAAACCGCATCGAACGCCATGTCACTGAGTGCTTCGCCGACCTGAATTGCCCCTGCGCGCCCCGCTTCCGTGAGGGTAGATACATCAGAATATCCTTGAACACGGCATTCCACATTGAAGCTGCTCTCGCCGTGACGAACCAGAATGACACGAGTGACCATAGATTTGGGAGTTTGGGAGTTAAGGACGGGTTAGTTGAATAGACCAGAAGCATTCTAACTCGAATCTCCAACAGGTACGGCGATCACCCGTTCTGACAGTGGGCAGTGCCGAACCCCTAAAGTCTTATCCTCCCGATAAAGTGGATTCATACAGAAATGAACCAGATAGCTTTTTGAATCCCTAACGAAGAGGTTAAACGTACATGGCTAAAGTGGTTGGAATTGACCTGGGTACTACCAATTCCTGCGTGGCGGTGATAGAAGGTGGACAACCCGTGGTCATTGCGAATGCAGAAGGTGGACGTACTACTCCCTCAGTGGTTGCGTATACGAAGAATGGCGATCGCCTGGTGGGGCAAATTGCCAAACGTCAAGCGGTGATGAACCCTGAAAACACCTTCTACTCCGTTAAGCGCTTCATTGGACGGAAGTATGACGAAGTCAATCAAGAGTCTAAGCAGGTGTCTTACAAAGTTCTGAGTGATGGCAGCAACGTCAAATTAGATGCTCCCGCCGCAGGTAAAAAGTTTGCTCCCGAAGAAATCTCGGCGCAAGTGCTTCGCAAACTGGTCGATGATGCCAGTAAGTATCTGGGCGAGAAAGTCACTCAAGCAGTGATTACCGTTCCGGCTTACTTTAATGACTCGCAGCGACAAGCGACCAAGGACGCGGGCAAGATTGCGGGCATTGATGTCCTGCGGATTGTTAACGAACCTACGGCAGCCGCGCTTGCTTACGGGTTGGACAAGAAGGCAAACGAAACCATCCTGGTATTTGACTTGGGTGGTGGTACCTTTGACGTATCTTTGCTGGAAGTGGGCGATGGTGTTGTAGAAGTTAAGTCTACAAGTGGGGACACTCATCTGGGTGGTGACGATTTTGACAAGAAGATTGTGGACTGGATTGCCAGTCAGTTCCAAAAGCTGGAAGGGGTGGACTTGCGGAAAGACAAGCAAGCGCTGCAACGGCTGACGGAAGCGGCTGAGAAGGCCAAAATTGAACTTTCCAGTTCGACTCAAACCACCATCAACCTGCCCTTTATCACGGCAACTCAGGAGGGTCCAAAACACATTGACTTGACCCTGACCCGCGCTGAGTTTGAAAAGATGAGTGCCGATCTGCTCGATCGCTGTCGGATTCCCGTGGAACAAGCGATTCGGGATGCCAAACTGACGGCTTCTGATATTGATGAAGTGGTGCTGGTTGGTGGTTCTACCCGGATTCCTGCTGTGCAAAATCTGGTGAAACAGCTGACGGGCAAGGAACCCAATATGACCGTCAACCCGGATGAAGTCGTCGCAGTAGGTGCTGCAATTCAGGCGGGTGTTCTAGCCGGTGAAGTCACCGATATGCTGCTGCTCGATGTTACGCCCCTTTCCCTAGGGGTGGAAACGATGGGCGGTGTCATGACCCGGATCATTCCTCGTAACACCACCATTCCCACCAAAAAGTCCGAAGTCTTCTCAACTGCAGCTGACGGACAGACCAATGTGGAAATCCATGTGCTGCAAGGAGAACGGGAAATGGCCAGCGATAACAAGAGTCTGGGAACCTTCCGACTGGATGGCATTCCGCCTGCGCCCCGTGGCATTCCGCAAATCGAAGTCACCTTTGATATTGATGCCAACGGGATCCTGTCCGTCTTCGCCAAGGACAAGGGCACTGGCAAGGAACAGTCCATCAAGATTACGGGGGCATCAACCCTGGATAAGGGCGAAGTGGAACGTATGGTGCAGGAAGCGGAACGCAATGCCGCCAGTGATCGCAAGCGCCGGGAACAGGTAGACACCAGGAACCAGGCAGACTCTCTCGCTTACCAGGCTGAGAAGCAGTTAGCCGATTTGAATGGTCAGGTGCCTGTTGCCGAAAAGAGCCGCGTGGAAGAACTAGTAAAAAATCTGCGCGAAGCCATCAACCAGGAAAACTACGACCGGATGAAGTCCCTCAGTAATGACCTGCAACAAGCGCTGATGCAAGTCGGTCAGGCCATCTATGCCAATGCCAGTGGTGCGAGTGCTTCTAGTGCAGCACCTAACCCCGGTGACTTTAACTCCTCCGGCAACAACGATGTGATTGACGCGGACTTTGTGGAGTCGAAGTAAGTGAGTTGATGGCAATGCTAGTCAGATGAGACTGTCATTGGTCATTCGTCCTTTGTCCTTCTGACCTGATTTGGTGAATTGGGGAGCTTGTCTTAGAGAGAGGCTCCCTTTTCTTATGAAGGTATCAGGCATCTACCTACCCTTCACGAAGACAGATAAGTATAGCGGCTTAAACTCCGCTCGTAGTTTTGCAGTAGCAGTTGAGAATCTTGCAGACTGATGCGCTTGTCCTGCAATGCCAGTTCCGTTTGTTGGCGGATGCTTTCCACCAGGTCTTCGGAATCGTACTGCACATAGCCCAGTACCTCCGTCATAGTGTCACCTTTGACCACATGATCAATTTGATAGCCTTTGGGTGTCAGGGTGATGTGGACGGCATTGGTATCGCCAAACAGGTTGTGCAAATTGCCCATAATTTCCTGATACGCGCCGCTGAGGAACATTCCCAGGTAGTAGGGTTCATCGGGTTTGAGAGGATGAAGTTCCAGGACGGACTTGACATCGCGCAGATCGATGAACTGGTCGATTTTGCCGTCACTGTCACAGGTGAGGTCAGCTAAGGTGCCGCGCTTGGTGGGTTCTTCATCCAGACGGTGAATCGGCATGATGGGAAATAGCTGATCGATCGCCCAACTATCTGGAGCCGACTGAAACACGGATAGGTTGATGTAGTAAATCGAGGCCATGATTTTTTCCAGATCTTCCAGATCATCCGGCACATATTCCTGCTGGCGAACGATCGTCAAAATCTTTTCGCAGCAGGCCCAATACAGGCGCTCGGCTCTAGCCCGTTCTGGCAGACTGACATAGCCAAAATTGAACAGGCTCACCGCTTCTTCTTTGAACTGGGTGGCATCGTGGTAGGCTTCCTGGTAGTTGTCCTCAGTGATTGAGGCATAGGTTTCCCAGAGATTGCGGATGATCAGGTGTTCGTCGTCTTTAACGGGCTCAGGAGTGCCTGTGGATACATCACTGGTTCCCAGTACGTTGAAGACCAGCACGGATTGATGGGAGGCGATCGCTCGTCCGCTTTCACTAATTAGGGTAGGAACGGGCAACTTCCGGTCGGCACAGGCTTCCTTCACTTCAGCCACAATGTCGTTAGCGTAGTTCTGGATGTTGTAATTCTTGGACGCATAAAAGTTAGTGCGAGAGCCGTCATAATCTACTCCCAGACCACCGCCTACGTCCAGGTAGCGCATTCCCGCCCCTAACTCAGCCAGATCCACATAAATTTGACTAGCTTCCCGAATCGCATCTTTAACGACGGAGATGGCCGAAATTTGGGAGCCGATGTGGTAATGGAGAAGTTGCAGGCAATCCAGCATTCCGGCTTCCCGCAGCAAATCTACGGTCTGGAGAATTTCCGGAATGGTGAGGCCAAATTTGGCCCGATCGCCCGCCGAAGTCCCCCAGCGGCCAATGCCCTTACTGCTCAACTTGGCCCGCACTCCGACAATCGGACGAATCCCCAACCGCTGACCGGCCTCAATCACCAGGGGAACTTCTTCAATCTGTTCCAGCACAATAATCGCAATTTTTCCCAGTTGCTGAGCCAGGATCGCCATTTCGATGTATTCCCGGTCTTTGTACCCATTGCAGATGAGCAAGGCTCCAGGAGTTTGCAGGGTGGCCAGGGCAATCATCAATTCCGGTTTGGAACCTGCCTCTAAGCCAAACTGGTAAGGCTTACCAAACCTGACCAGCGCTTCTACCAGATGCCGCTGCTGGTTGCATTTCACGGGAAATACACCCCGGTAGGTGCCCTCGTAGTTGTAGCGAGCGATCGCTTTGGCAAAAGCCGCATTCAGCCGTTCGATTCGGTCTTCCAGAATATCCGAGAAGCGAATCAGCAGAGGCAGATTCAGATTCCGGGACTTGAGTGCATTGACCAGCTCAAACAAATCCAGGGAACCGCCTCGATCACCCTGGGGAGAGACGGTGACATGACCTGCAGCGTTGATGGAGAAGTAAGGCTCTCCCCAACCGTTAATTCGATACAGTTCTTCACTGTCTTCAATCGACCAGGAGGAGCGAGTTGCAGGGGCGATCGCAGGAGTGTTGCCGTTACTATTTATTCCCTCGCCTGTTGCCCTGGCAGATGAGGATGGGGGTGAAGTCCTGGAACTCTCCTCAACAGCTTGCGACTGACTCTTGATCTGGGCAGCAGCCTCATGCTTCAAAGACTCCTTAGAACCAGTCTTCACATCCATTGAGTGTTTTCCCATTCTTAATCCCTCATCACGCTTAAAATAGGCCGGAAACAAAGGCCAGGACTGCCAGTCTACCGCATTCCACCTTATTTGTGGGTACGGCAGAACACGTCCAATAGATTTCCTGGCTTACTCGTCTTCCAGGGCTTGAGTGGAAAGCTCAGATGGTGTTTCGACAGGAGCGATCGCCTCAGTCGGCTGTGTGGTAGATGTGGCGCTGGGAGACACGGCCTTGGGAGGCGCTGGGGGCGTTTCCACAGGAACGGGTTTAGCTGGAGGCTCTGATGTCACTTCCAGGCCCAGTTGTTCCTTTGCTGTATTCAGCAACCGTGTCACTGTCGCCTGTCCAGTCGCCAGTAAAGACTTGCCCGTTTCACTCAGAAAATCTGCTGTTGAGGTTGCTTGAGTAGCCTCCTCTTCCGGGGTTTCCACTTTAGTCTGCATCGCATCGATCCAAACGCGGGCATCCTGACCTGCCTTGTAAGATTTTTTCCAAAACCAATCTCCTGCCACTAAGCCCAAACACAGCAACAGCCACAGCAGTTGTCCAGTTTCCTTGAGGATTGCCCAGGTTAAGGCTAACGTTTCCTGGTATGCCTTTACGGTGGACGGGCTGGAGACGATTTGCCAGAGCTTGTTGGCTTGAGCTTGGATCCGTTCCATCAGACTCTCCTCTCGTAACGGTTCAGACTTTAGCTTCTCCAAACTAGCGCTTCAGGTCAAGATTGTTGGCACACCTGGATACAATGAAAACAGCTTTCTGGACAAATGCCTGACCATGACTGTTCCTACTGACCTGGAATCAGCTTCTCAAGAGAATTTAGCGACTGACTCCGGCTCTGCTACTGTAGCCACTCCGGCGATCGCAGAGAATCTGCTGTCTGATGACGACCTGATCGACGATGTGGAGATGTCGCTGTTTGATCACCTGGAAGAACTGCGTCTGCGGATTTTCTATTCTCTGGTGGCCGTAGTAGTGGGTGCGAGCGGTTGTTTTACTGTGGTCAAGCAAATTGTGCGGCTGCTGGAACTGCCTGCCCAGGGAGTCAAATTTCTCGAACTGGCTCCAGGCGAATTTTTCTTTGTTTCAATTAAAGTCGCCGGATACAGTGGCATTCTGGTGGCCAGTCCCGTCATTCTGTATCAGATTATTGCCTTCGTGTTGCCCGGTCTAACGCGGAGAGAACGCCGCTTACTGGGGCCGATCGTGTTTGGTTCCAGTATTTTGTTTGTGGCTGGGCTGGCCTTTGCCTACATTGCCTTGATTCCCGCTGCCCTAAACTTCTTCATTACCTACGGGGCGGATGTTGTTGAGCAAAGCTGGTCAATTGAAAAGTATTTTGATTTTGTGCTGTTGCTGATGTTCAGTACGGGACTGGCCTTCCAGGTGCCGATTATTCAAGCCCTGTTAGGACTGCTGAATATTGTTTCTTCCCAACAAATGCTGGCGGGCTGGCGACTGGTACTGATTGGAGCCGCTATCGTCGGTGCTGCACTGACTCCCTCCACTGACCCATTAACGCAAAGCTTGTTGGGAGGGGCGATCGTCTCGCTTTACTTTGGCGGCATCGGTTTTGTCAAATTACTCGGCAAATAAGCCTATGACGGCCTTTACTATTGATCTTACTCCCGTAATTCGGCTGACGGATGACCAGTTCTATCAACTCTGTCAGGCTAATCCAGAAATTAAGTTTGAGCGATCGGCCCAGGGAGAACTGATCATCATGGCCCCAACGGGAGGAGAAACAGGGAATTGCAATATTGAAATTGCTGCCGATTTTGTCATCTGGAATCGCCAGACCCAATTAGGCAAGGTGTTTGATTCATCAACGGGCTTTAGACTTCCCAACGGGGCCGCTCGCTCTCCCGATGTTGCCTGGGTACGTCAGGAACGCTGGGATGCCCTCACTCCTGCCGAACGCAAAGCATTTCCTCCCCTCTGTCCCGACTTTGTTCTAGAACTGCGTTCTCCTGGTGACTCCCTGAGTAAGCTACAGGCCAAGATGCGGGAGTATATCGAAAACGGTGCCCAATTGGGCTGGTTGTTGAATCGACAGGATCAACAGGTAGAAATTTACCGTCCAGGGCAAGCAGTTGAAGTGCTGGAAACTCCCGCCTTCCTATCTGGAGAATCGGTTTTGCCAGGTTTTATCCTTCATCTCCACTGGTTCTGGTGATGACAAAAATTGGTAGAGACGTTCCGGCGGAACGTCTCTACGAAATTGTGATGTATAGTCGTGCCACGCGCCAATGAATTAAATCGACCCTTCTGGGCTGACACTCACAGACGGAGTTGCTTCTGCCGCCAGCCGCTCTTTATCTAAACGACGCTTGCGGGCATAAAGCTGAATGGCCGCAGCCATCCCAACGATCATCGCGGCAATCAGCCAGGTAGAGGCATTGGTGGGGAAATTGCTCTTGAAGACAGCCAGCATCACCACGATGACGAAGAAGACTGTGGGAAATTCGTTAAACCAGCGGAACTGCTGTCCGGTCATCTGACATTCATCAGCAGCCAGCTTCTTCATGATCCGCTTGCAGAAGTAGTGATAGCCTAGCAGCAACGCGACACAGGCTAATTTGACGTGCATCCAGGGTTGCTTGAGCACGTCTGGTTCAATCGTGATCAGCCCGATCGCCATCGCCACGGTCAGCAGCATGGCCGGAGTCATGATGATGCTGTACAGGCGTTTCTCCATCACCTGATATTGATTTTTGAGAATGGTGCGGGCGGGTTCGGGTTGCTCGTAAGCTTCTGCGTGGTACACAAACAGTCGGGGTAAATAAAACATCCCGGCAAACCAGCAGACAATCCCCACGATATGAAACGCCTTGAACCAGTAATACGCCATGTGAAACCCTCTTGAAATTTTGGATTTTAGGTTTTGGATTTTGGATTTTTGATCGTTAGAACAAATCGAAAATCGCCAATCGGAAATCCAAAATCCATTTAGGCCGCTTGCTTGAACAGGCTATCGAGATAAACCTGAGCCGCTTGGCGATCGCATTCTCCATTCTGCAACAAAAAGAGGGACAGGGCAGCAGCAAACAATCGATCCTGATCCCAATCGGCATGGGACTCTAAGTAGCGGGTTACGGATTCATGAAGTTCTTCGGGGATTTCTGCCAGGATGCTCACAGTCATAGTCATTTCAACCTCGGGTAGTGCTGAAGCGGTATTTGGGAATGAAGGACGGGTATGGACTTATCGTTGCACCCTGTCAAAAACAGAGGGTTAAAACTCAGCAGCGGGAGTCAAACTGTTGTCCACCTGCCGCTACTGCAACTCTTGATGACTGGTGAAACCCCAGCAGGAAACCCGTGGTGCTGCACAAAAGTCTTTCAAGAGAGAAGTCGCCTCATTTTGTCCAGCGCAAACCAATCTTGTCAACCTGGTAAAAGTGCGATGGATAGGAGTAGCCAAGATCACGATCAACGAAAGAATCGGTACTTGAAGGCGATCTCCGTTACTTTTCTTAAAGCATAGGAGTCCTCTACTGGCAGTTTGAAGATCACGCTGGAAATTTACTCAACAGGCTAAACATCCCATTCGTTCGTCCTTACCTGTGGAAAACTAATTAAAAGCTGGGGAAAACCTGGGGAAAACTTGAGAAAGGTTGTGGAAAGCCTGTGGAATCTGTGGGGAAAACTTGGGTGAAAAATAAGAATTGCAAAAATGTGGAAAACCTTGGCACTCAGCAATGTTTCTTAACAATTAAGATGATTGAAGGGCGATCTAGCTCTAGCAAACCATAGAAGACATAAGAAACAGTAAAGAAATAATTAATAAAGAGCGCTGCGCGAACCACGATTTTTCTATCTATTTTTCTATCTTTAGTAGCATGACTTTTTTGCCTGGTTGGATTCTATCTAGCTCTTTCAACTCCTTTTTCAAGCGCAATTGTTTCTCCTGGAAACCGCTGCTGGCAATCGTCCTTATATGGCTTCTAGGCATCTCCTCAGTGCAGGCAGGAGCGTTGACTGACCGGATTGCTACCTTTCCTGACTGGCAAACCAAGCCTACGGTTTCACCTGTCCAGGGAGATTTAGTCTACCCCGGTTGGCTGGCTGGATCCTGGTCAATGAGCAGTACGTTGGTGGAAATGGTGGCCCCCCTGGCTCCAGAAGTGACAACGCCAGGATTTGAGGGCAACCGCCAGTTTCTTAACCAGCCCGTGGTCTGTCAGGTGAGATTTCTACCCGCTAATGTGGTTGAACGGAACAAAGCGATTCTGCCCCTGCTGTCGCTGCCCACTCAGTCTCTGGTGAATGCTCAGATTGTTTCCGACCGAGCCTTTAATGGACTGAATCTGGCAAAGGCGTATCTGGGCGATCGGGTATTTCGCGTCTGGATTGATCCACGAGACTCAAATCGGTTGATTACTAAATTTCGCGATAACCGCAAGCTGTTTTCCACCGCAACCGGGCGAACCGTGGAACAACCAGATGTGGATCATTTCATCACCACCGAGCTGTTTCAACAGTTTTTTCAGTCCCCGGAAAAGCCGTACAAGAATCAAGTGGAAACAACCACGGCCTACACGCACCAACCCGATAACACCGTTACTGCGGATCAATTTACTGCCGTATACTTACAGCCTCCTCACCCAAAAGCTTTTCTGGCTGGCGATCGCCCAGTTGCCCTCTACCACTATCAACTGAAGTTTGTGCAGCAGGGTGTCAGGTAATTACCAGTGGGAGATCGGGTTTACTCGGCAAGAGTAAAGACGTTGCAATGGAATGTCTCTACTAAATTTTTCGTACCCAGAGAGCAAGTCCACCCCCCCGTCCTCGTGCGGCAATGAATTCTTCTGTGACTAAAAAGAAGGCAAAAAAGGGCAGTTTGGCGATCGGGGCCTCTGCAAAGGAAATGTCCCCAGTCTTGCTGCTGCGAAAGGGGTGTTGGAATAGCGATCGGCCAAAGATTGATAACTGCATGTGAGTAAAATCAAACGCCAGTAAGTTTTTTTTGCCTGTGTAGCGAGCTGGCCCCGTTAACCGGAATACCAGCGAACCGAGGCTGACCTGATTACCAATCTGGGCGATCGTCGGATCGGCTTGAGCAGCGTCAACCGGAAAAAACGAAATTTGGGCTGGAGTGAATTGTGGTGCATAAAAACCTCTACCTATGGGAACTCCTGCCTTCAGACGAGGCTTCTTGGGAGCCGTGAAACACAGTTGCCAGTCTCCCATCAGCGCTGCCAACGGATAGGTTAATCGCTGGTGTTTGGCCGCCTGTTCTGCCTCCAGCAATGCCTTCACCATGCTCGTCTGATCTGGCCGCTGTCCTGACCTGGTTTGAAACATGCGGACGGCTTCAGACAGGGTGGTAACAAAACTGGGAGAGTCTGACCAGGATAGGTTGGTAGTCATGGATCAAGGGGATTTTCGATTTGAGATTGGCGATTTGTGATTTTGGATTTAATGCCATTTATGATTGGTATCATGGTCGATTCATCTGCCAGTTTTATCCCTCTAAACTTCGTAAAGTTCTAAGGGTAAGCCATCGGGATCTTTGAAAAAGGTGAAGCGCTTGCCAGTCAATTCATCCAGACGAATTGGTTCGATCTCAATCCCTTTTGCACTCAGGTCAGCAACGGTTGCATTCAGATCAGCAACCTTAAAGGCAAGATGACGGAGGCCGCAAGCTTCGGGATTGTTGGGGCGATCGGGCGGGTGCGGAAAGGAGAAAAGCTCGATCTGAGCCTGCTCTCCTACTTGCAAATCTAGTTTGTAAGAATCTCGTGCTGCTCGATAGGTTTCTCGCAGGATGGGAAACCCCAATAGCTTGACATAGAAGTGCTTTGAGCGATCGTAGTCAGAGCAGATGATGGCAATATGGTGAATGCCTTGCATTTGAGGTTTAAGTTGTGAGTTTTAAGTTTTGAACGGTCTTTGTCATTTGCCAAGGCCAAAGGACGAATGCCCAATGACTCATGGCAGATTTGTTACCATCAACCATTCACTATCCAATCTACTTAAACCACTGGTAAAATCATCCCCTCGCGGGCAAGCAAACTGTTCGGGAAAACAGTTTCAACCTGGGCCTCAACGTGATCTAAGAAATCGTCGGAGTGGTTAGGGTCATGATGGAAGATTACTAATTTTCTCACCCCAGCGGCTTTGGCCACCTTGACCGCTTCTTGCCAGGTAGAGTGTCCCCAACCTCTTTTGGGAGCTTGCGGATCGTGGTATTCTTCATCGGTGTAGCAGGCGTCGTAAATCAGCACATGAGCATCACGGGCCAGGTAAATCAGATTCTCGTCCAGATGATCTTCGTAATGCTCCGTATCGGTAGCATACACGGCGGTTCGTCCCTGATAAGTAATCCGGTAGCCCATTGCCGTATTTGGGTGATTTAAGGAGCCTGTTTCAATCGTGATATCTCCCAGTTGCATCACATCACCGGGGAACAAATCGTAGAACTTGAGGTCTGATTGCATAACCTGCATAGGAACCGGGAAGTTGGGATGCAACATCTGGTCGTGCAGGCGTTGCTTCATCGTGGCTCCGTTGGGGGCGATCGCTCCATAGATATGAAAGCAATTCCCTTTCATGAACGCCGGAGCAAAGAACGGAAACCCCTGAATATGATCCCAATGGGAATGGGTGAAAAACATATAAGCTTCTACAGGCATTTGCTTCAGCAGGGATTTCCCTAACACTCGGAGTCCTGTGCCCCCATCGAAAATCAAGCGTTTCCCTCCTACGCGCATTTCGACGCAGGAGGTATTGCCCCCATAGCGAACGGTTTCGCTGCCGGGAGCCGGAATGCTCCCCCGTACTCCCCAGAACTGAATGACAAAGTCAGTAAGGGTTGGCATATTCCCGTTTTCTCCCTGCATTATCCCCCTGTTAGAGGTGGACTCAAGCTCTGACATTGTTGACTAAGTTGGCCTCTTCTAAAAGGTCTGAGTAGCAATGCACCTTCAACAGGCGATTGTGATCATCAACTAGCACAACAGTTGGAGAATAGGTTTGTAATTCTTCCAGGGTAAGTTGAGCATAGGTCATGATAATCAGGCGATCGCCTGCCATTCCCAAACGAGCTGCAGCACCGTTGAGTTGGATTTCTCCAGAGCCAGCCGGAGCCGCGATCGCGTAAGTGATCAACCGCTCCCCATTGGAAACATTGACAACTTGCACTTGCTCATAAGGTAGGATTCCCGCTGCATGCAACAGAATCTCATCAACACTGATGCTCCCCACATAATTGAGGTTGGCAGAGGTGAGAACACACTGATGAATTTTGGATAGAAGGAAGGTACGTTGCATAGTTAAAAAACTTCTTCAAGAGCAGTACGGCAATAGTCTTGCGATTGCCTGATCGAATACTGCTTGTATCCTATTTTGTGGTTATCAATCTGGTAATGACGGATACTCCTGATCCGGAAATAAACAAATCTTTACAATATGGAGGCTCAGAACTGGATTTCTAAGCCTCCTGATCCAACCTCTTCCTGTTATCAACAGTCCAGATTGATCAACAGTTTGAATTACCCAGCCTTACCAGCCTTGACGCATTGCTCTACCAGGGGGGCAACCTGGTCAACATCCTTCCAGCCAAGGATTTCGGCGACTTTCTTCTCTAGATTCTTGTAGGTTTTAAAGAACTCAGCGATCTCATCGAGGCGATGTGGAGCTATGTCGGCTAGGGATTTAACCTGAGCATACCGGGGGTCTTTATCAGGAACACAAAGAATTTTCTCATCGCGATCGCCCCCATCGATCATCTCTAACATCCCAATGGGACGAGCTGCAATAATGCATCCTGGAAACGTTGGCTGATCCATGATCACCATGCCATCCAGCGGATCGCCGTCATCGGCTAAGGTGTTGGGAACAAAGCCATAGTCATAGGGATACTGCACAGAGGCATAGAGAACACGATCAAGGGCAAACGCGTTCATCTCTTTATCGAACTCATATTTATTCTTACTGCCCTTGGGAATTTCGATCAGGACATTTAGTAAACCAGGCTTTGGTTGGGCAGGAATACGAGACAGATCCACAGCAATTCTCCAAACTGCGAAATGATTAAGGGATAAAGCAAGTCCAGCTAGAGAACGGTCGTTTTCCTAATCAGAGAAACTACGGTTCTGGACTTGGACAAGGTTTAATACTCCCGATAGCATTTTAGGGGATAGTCGCCATTCATCGCCTTATCCCCCACTCCCCTTGTTCCCCTACCCTCCCCCATCTTCCCCATCGCCCCTTCCCAATCCCAAATTCCTAATTCCCAAACCCCAATGCCCATCTCCTCACTTCCCTTTCTCCAAACTCGCCTCATACGATCGCTTCAATTCCTTCCAGGCATTGAGCAAGTCTGGTGAGGAAGGTTCTCCCCGTTTGAGCAGTACCACTCCATCCTTTAGCCCCAGAATGCCGTAGCTCTGACTTTCTACTAGCTGATCGATGCGGGGCAATAGATCCAGGAGATACCCTCGCTCGAATTTGAAGGCAGGCTGGTATTGTTGCATCTGCCACAAGTCTGCTACTACGTACTCCACTGCGATCACCTGATTCTGGTCATTCCGCAGTTGCAGGAACGGTAGCCGCAACACTTCCCGCCGACTGGACAGGTGAGGAACTAAATAGGTTGATGCGGAAACGCTGGCTTCTGGAGGAATTTCTTGCAGCAGCGATCGTATCTGTCCTGAATGCTCCCACTGTCTGGGTAAGGAGACATATACCCAGGGTTTAAAGGAATCTGGAACGGCAAAATAAAACACCCGATGAGGACTCTTCGCGATCGTTACCAGCAGGGAAAGGATGATAAATCCAATCCAGATTTGTCGAAATCGAGGCCGAAACCGCTCCTGATGCATCGACCACCAGAGAATCGCCCCATAAAACAAACCAGGTACTAGCGTTATGGCATATCGGATAGAGATGGAAAAGCGAGAATCCCCGCCTTGCAGTAATAACTGAGCCAGGGGAGCACTGATCAAAGCCCAGGCACTCCCGGATATCAGCGGCACAAAGGCCAGCGGCAAGGTCTGACCTAACATATAGGCAAATTTTTCATCCAGAGAATCAAAAAGATGCTGGAACAAACGCCCAGGATTACTGAGAATTCCCCACAGAATATCCAGAGTAGAAGCTTCATTCCCAGTGGCAAAGTGTCCAAATCGCTCAATCATGAACCGCTGGGAAATATCCCTGGAAAACAGTGGCATTAAAACATTAGTAGCCAGCAGGACATAGCCAAATCCCATGCCGCATAAAATTATTCCTATACGAGGAAATCGGCGGCTGAGAATCAGGTAAATCCCAACACTAAACAGCACCACTCCCGTATCTTCCCGTACCAGTAAAATCAATCCGGCCATCAGCCAGAAAAACGTCCACCATCGCTTCTCCAGAGCCAGGAACAAAGTGAAGAGCAGGAGCGGAATTTGGCTCAGATCATGAAAGTTAGAAAAGGTGGGGCCAAGGACGGCGATCGCCCCGTAATAGCTGGCCGTAATCATCCAGGAGAGGCCTGGTTGCAAGCGCTGGCGTGCCAGGACATATAACACTAACCCACCTGCCGTGACCTGCACCACCTGTAAAACCACCAGCATGGCGGCATTAGGAAACAGGGCGTAGAAGAGATGCCAAAGCAACAAAATGGGGTCAAAATGCTGCCCTAAGCGGTGATAGGACACAATCGGTAACTGTCCATCATGCCCCACCGCTGCGGATAAGACGGATGACAGCGAACTTTGGAAAAACTGCCCATGAATGCCGTTCCAGAACAATTGATTAAAAATGCCCTGGTCGTAGGAGGCGTAAAACGTTAAATAGCGATGCAGGCCAAAAATCAACGTAGCGGCAAAAAACACGGAAGCTAGCAACAGGACTGGCTTTAGCTCTTTTCGATGTGCCTCTACCAACGAGGCCACCGTAGCCGAGAATTTGAACCGATTCATGAATAGATGTTAAGAGTCAGGCAGTTGCACGACTATAGCATGAGGCGGTTACAGGGTGGATGGCTGTTGCTCTGCTGTGCGAGGGAAATTGGGTAGTTCAACAGAGGCCATAGATTTTAGTCTTTTGGCTGGGCGGAATCGATGTAAGACCGGAGAAGGCAAGCCAGGAGAGGATTCTACGGTAGCAGGTTCCAGGGAGTTAACGGTAGGAATCGGAGGATCCGGGTAGGCAGCGATCGCCGCCCTCTGTGATTCAGTGGGAGACTTCACAGTAATGAAGGGAGATCCCGATTGCATTTCTGCTACCCAGGGAGCTTCGACAAAGGGTTGAACAAAGGGATTATCAGTCTGGGGTGACGGAGCAGGCTTGGCAGACCTGGCTCGATCTCCGGATGCCTGTACAGGGCGTTCGTTGACTTCAAGAGTTTCAGACCGTTGAGAAGTTGGAGTAGGCTCGATCGCCTGAGATTCAACCTCAATGGTTAAGTCCGGGGCAGTGGCCGCATTTTCAGCCACCATATCTGGCTCAATCAATCTAGCCAGATCGGCCCACAAGTTGTTTTCTGGTAAGGGGATGGGGGGGGGTTCTGAAGCGGCAGTGGGAGATGGGGTAGGAGTAGGAGGTTCGGAGGCGGGAGATTGGTCGCTCGCCTCTGTTGGAGCGACTAGATGAGATGCAGTGATGGTTGCTGGATCCACTTCTCCCGCTTCTACAAATGGGCTGAGATCAAAAATGGCGGCCTGGGAACAGGCCTCTGCTGCGATCGAAAGCGGTGGAACATCGGGAAACAAGGCATCCAGATCCGGCGGCTCGGCTTCACTGGGGGAGGGAGACTCAGGAGCGATCGCGCTTTGAGTCAGGGCCAAAAGTTCGGCAGGAGGGGTCGCTGGATCACCGCTAGACTCCTCAGATCCCAACACATCCGACGGATGAGAGTGTGTTGCCATATCAGCATGGAAGAGCTTTAACAGATTCGGCAACTCTTGCCCCAACGAGCGTGGGGAAGCCGGATGACTGCGAATACTGGGGGATTCAGGCGTTTTCGACCAGGGTTTGACAGGTTGGGCTTTGGGAAGAAACGCAGCGGATTCTGGATGCTCTGCATTGGGAGAACTGGTCAGCGGCTCACTGGAAATAATATGGTCAGAACTAATTACTGGAGCCATTTCCAGACTCTTCTCCAGCGCAGCCTTGAACTGTAATGTTTGTTGTTGCTGGCGATGCAGCCGCATACGCAAATCGCGACAAGTGTTGTCCATCTGAGTAGCCAGTTGTACTTGTTCCGCGTATCGTTGCTGAGACAAGGCACAATCCCGCTCTAGCTGGGCAATCCGCTCTTGGCTTGTCGCTAATTGCTCCGTTAAAGCATCCACTAATTGCTGTTGCTGCTGCACCGTTTGTTGAGACTGTTCCAGGCTTTGAGTCAATTGTTGAATTTGAGTTTTGGCAACCATTAACTCATCTGTGGTATCTGTTGCCGCGCCTGCTGCCCCATCCTCTGGCTGTTTACAGTAAAAACGGGCAACTTCCAGTTGAAGTTCCACCTGCACCTGAGCGAGATCCTGTTCTAGCTGCACGATCTGGTTCCTTAAAGAGGAATTCTCGCCTCGCAGGTACTGCACCAAATTCTGCAAATTCTCCGATTCCTGGGCCGCCGATTCTAAAGATTCTTGTTTATCGGCAGTGATCGCCCCAACCGAGGCTGTGGCACCAGAAGTTTCTTCAGTCAAAACTGAGGATTGGAGCAAGTCAGCCAGGGGAATTGCTCCAGGAAAATCAACCGTTTGCCAATCTTCCTCAGATTCTGCGACCGCCATTGCCGGCACAGGTTCAGACTCAGGAACAGCAGATGAATTGGGGACATCCGATCGCGGAGATGCTGAGTCGTGATTGGGATTAACGGCTTCACTCATAGCTTCTGAATCCTGAAATTAAGCGGTTTTACACGAATGGGGAAATGCGATGCTAATGATATACCCAGTTTTAAAAACTGTACCCTGGCGATCGCGATCGTTGTGCGACTTCTGGGGGGATTGTAAGGCAAATATACTAAAGAGAGGTGATGGGGTGAGGAGGGTGATGGGTAATTCTAAACTTAAAACTTAAAACTCTCAATCTTCTCCAGCGCTTCCTGCAGCAGGGCCTGGTGAATCAGGGCACGATCGACCAGAAATTGGAGTTTATCAGAGGAGAGGGGGTCACCGTTGGCGTAGTGCTCCAGCCAGACCTGGCAGATTTGATTGGGATTGTCAGGGATTTCAGTTAATTTCCAACCAGGGAGGGAGAGATCTTGCATCAGTTGGCTGACTTTGGGATCGTAGCTGAGGGCAAAGCAGCGGCATTCTTCGGCAGCAGCCATGATCAGGCCATGTAAGCGCATGGCGATCACCATTTCCACCCCCCGAAAAATGCCCTTCAGGTGTTGAGGATCCTCCTGCAACAGAATCTGATTGGCACCGGGAAGGCGGGGTTGAATGGCCTGGGCGATCGCCAGATCCTGAGACGGCTGAAAGGGCACCAGCAACAGACAGGTTTGGGTAGCTTTCTGGAAAGCAATCAGGGCCTGGGTCAGATGTTCTAAACGATCGTCAGTTAATTGAGGATGGGAACGTAGGTTCACGGCTACTCTGGGAGCCGGTAAGTCCCACAATCCTTCCACAGGAACTGATTGCAGTGCCCAAACCGGATCGGGGGCCAGGGTAAAGGGAATTTGCCACTCAGTTAATAAAGCAGCAGAAGCGGTATCCCGCACACTCACGGCAGAACACCGGGCAAAGGTCTGACGAGAGAGCCAGCGGGTCAAGGGCCGATGTAAAGGGCCAATTCCCTGTGCCCAGGCGATCGTAATCAAACCTAATCGTTGCGCCAGTTGCATTAAGGCCAGATAGTAAAAAGGACTAATTGCACTGGTGGCGTCTTGAATCAAGCTACCCCCACCCCAAATAAAGACTTGAGCCTGACGCAGGGCACTGAAAACTGCCTTTGGATCCTTGCGATAAATAGCTTCTACGCCATAGCGATCGTGGGTCTGTTGAGGATTTCCCGACAACACCACAGGGGTGATATGAGTGGGTAGCATTTGTAATAGAGAAGCCAGCAACGCCTCGTCGCCACCATTGCCCATCCCGTAGTAACCACACAAAACTGCCCGCGCTGTTGTCATTTTGGATTTGAGAGTTTGGATTCAGGTCAAAGAGACTGAGATTGCATCCGTAGAAATAGAGGACATCCGTTTTACAATAAACAGCGCTTACTCAAATCTCTGTGCCCTTAAACTGTAAATCTTAGGACGTACCGTTCTATCAAATCCCAAATCGAGAATCTCAAATCCAAAATTTTCATGCACGCACTTTCTATTCCCACCTGGGTTATTCATGTGTCCAGCGTTATTGAGTGGATGGTCGCCATCTGGCTCATCTGGATTTATGGCGAAGTGACCCAAAACCGCAACTGGTGGGTACTTTCCGTAGCTATGCTGCCTGCCCTTGTGAGTGCAATGTGCGCCTGCACTTGGCACTTTTTCGACAATTCTCCTTCCCTCCAGTGGCTCGTCACCCTACAAGCCAGTATGACCGTCGTTGGCAACATCACCCTGCTGCTGGCGGGTTGGTGGATCTGGCGATCGGCAAAAGCGAAGGCTTGAGTTTTAAGTTTTGAGGTTTGAGTTTTAAGTTCAGAACCTTCCACTCACTCACCTGCCCTTCACCCCTTCACTCCTCCACCCACTCTTATGCTTTCCAAAGACACCCTCTTCGCCCTCTCCCTCTTTCCGTACCTGGGGTTTCTCTGGTTTCTGACGCGCTCTCAGCAGATGCCCCGATTGGCCTTACTTGGCTTCTACATGACACTGGTATTTGTCGGTGTGACGATTCCGGCGGGGATTTATGCTCGGGTTGTGTACGGTGAGCAACTCGCGAATGTGGACTGGCTCCACGGTGGCGCAGAGTCCTTATTAACACTGTCAAATATTCTGTTGGTGCTGGGATTTCAACGGGCAATCGCTGAATATCGCTCCAGAACTCAATCCCCAGAACAGTAGCAAGAGTCGCTGATGGACTAATTTTGGCCCGCGATCGCCAGGAACAAGTCATTCCCACAGGAGCAAAACGGGCCGACACAGCAGCATCAAAAGCGCAACGACTGGCCGAAGGGTTAGGGGCGATGGAAATTGATTCCGATGAAGTGTGACTTGTGGGTTGAAGGCCATGCAGAGGCCACTGACCTTTTATACTGAAATTGCTAAGAGAAATCATCGAAATTATTGGCTATGGGTTCTGCGATCGCGGTCAATCACCACAACTTTGCTACAGAAGTTCTGGAAAAATCTCACCAGAAGCCTGTTTTAGTGGACTTCTATGCCACCTGGTGCGGTCCCTGTAAGATGCTGGCTCCGATGCTGGAACGGCTAGTACAGGAGTATGACTTTGTGCTGGCTAAGGTAGATATTGATGAGAATCCTGACCTGGCACAGACTTACGGGGTGCAGGGTGTTCCCGATGTGCGAGTTGCAATCGCAGGCGAGATGAAAGAAGGCTTTGTAGGCGTTTTGCCAGAAGCGCAATTACGGCAACTGCTGGAGGGACTGAATCTGCAATCTGAATTGGATGTAGCCTTGGAAGGTATCTACCAGCAGGCCGAAAAAGGTAATATCGAGGTAGCCCAAGCCACACTGAATGAGTTGCGGCAACGGTATCCCGATCATCGAAGGCTGATTTTAGAAGCCGCCAACTTCTACCTGGAAACGGGGCAACTGGAAACGGCTGAAGACTTACTCCTCAAGATCCAGGAATATGAGAAGGATTATTTTCCGAAAGCCAAATTACTCAAAGCTTTAATCTTCTTTAAACGGACTTCCACCGAAACTGAGCCAGCTAGTGACCTTGATCGCACCTTTCAAACTGCTGCCCAGCGGGTGCTGCAGGAAGATTATCAGGCGGCCTTAGACACCTTACTGGAAATAGTGGGCAAAGACCGGGTATATCGCAGTGATGGCGCACGGAAGGCAATGCTGTCTGTTTTCGATATCCTGGGCGACGACCATCCTTTGACCAAGGAGTATCGCAAGAAATTGATGATGGCTTTGTATTGAACCTTGTCCAAGGCCAGAGCCGGAGCTTCTCTGATCGGGAAATAACTGTTCTCTTGCTGGACTGGGTTTAATAAACTGTTTGCAATTGATAAGAAACTGTTTGCAAATGAATATTAAGATAACGCATGAAATATGCTCTGAGATTAGATCCTCCCTAACCCTCCTTATTTAAGGAGGGAACCGAGCCAGAATGCCTGAATTCCACCTTAAAAAGAGGGAATTCAGGGAGTCAAAACATTGGTTGACAAGCAGCCTCTAAAAGCCAGTCTCTTTTTCGCCCTGGCGACTGAAGTCGCGGCTATACAAAGAAAATCTGCTGACGCAGGCTGCTGAAAACCTCGATTTTATTAAGTTTGCATTGGTAGACTGGGTGAGTGTAGTCGCGGTTTTAACCGCCAGATACTTTTAAAGCACCCTCTAAATCAGTTAGTAGAAATCTGAATCTAACCTTAACTATTGAGGGGTTGGGGGAGCTATAAGTCCCGCGCTGTATGCGAAGCCTCA